>CAJYBN010000024.1 GCA_913064925.1 uncultured Peptococcaceae bacterium | reverse complement strand
TGGAAGCGGGCACCGGCACGGGAAAAACCATGGCCTACCTGCTGCCGGCCCTGCTTTGGGCAGTGCGCCACAAGCAGCGCGCTGTCGTGGCCACCAACACGCTAAACCTGCAGGAACAGCTCTGGTGCAAGGACATCCCGTTAATAAGCAAGTTGAACCTGCCCTTTAGGGCGGCCCTGCTCAAAGGGCGCGCCAACTATATTTGCCTGCGCCGCTTTTTCCAGCTGCTTTCCGCTGTTCCGGCGCTGGCGCCGGCCGAAGCGCTGCTTATGGCCAGGCTTTTGGTTTGGCTACAGGAAACGGACAGCGGCGACAAAGCAGAGCTAAACCTTTTCGGCCCCGACAAAGAAACCTGGCGGCAGGTATGCTCGGAAAGCGAATCCTGCCTGGGCGGCGCATGCCGCTGGTACAGCCGCTACTGCTTTGTACAACGGGCCAGGCGCAACGCGGAAAACGCGCACCTGGTCATCGTCAACCATTCACTGCTGTTCACCAGCCTAACCGCAGACAGCCAGATACTTCCGCAATACGAAGCTCTCATTATCGACGAGGCACATCATCTTGAGGAAACGGCCACCAAGTACCTGGGGAAAAGTATTACCAGAAAAGAAATGCTGCAGTGGCTGCACATGGCAGGCAAATGCATCAAGAAAATGCAGGAAGCAGCACCGCCGCCACCAAGCGGCAAGGAGTGGCCGGCAGCCCTAAACGGCCTGCAACAAACCAGGCAGGCTTTGCTGGACAGCTTGGAGGTATTTTTTACTCATTTCATTGATACTTGCCGGCGCTGCACCGCGGCGGCCGACCACAACCGCCATAAATTGCGCCTGCATAAAAAACCCGGCGTTACGACGGCGGTTACGGCAGTGTACCAAAACATGTCCGCCCACCTCCGCCATTTTTTAGCCGGCCTGAATGCCGTGGCCGAACAGGTGGAAATGTGGGCCGGCACCGGCCAAGCCTGGGAGGAAAATTACCGGGACATCAAAAGTATCGCCGTCACCGGGGAAGAATACCTGGCCAATTTCCGCTTTATAATGGAAAAACCAGAGAAAAACTACGTCTGCTGGGCGGAAACAACCCAGCCCGCCGTCCAGGGCCAAAAAAGCAACTGCTCGCTTTACGCCACGCCCATTGATGTGAGCGAAATGTTGTACCGTCATTTATTTAGCTCCACCGCCACCGTCATTCTGACGTCCGCAACCCTAACGGTGAACGGCACCTTCGACCACTTCGTCGAGCAATGCGGCCTGGACCGCCTGCCCCGCGGCGCGCTGGTCACCAAACAGGTGGCTTCGCCGTTTAATTACGATAACCAGTGCCTTTTTTGCATTGCCCGCAACGTGCCGGCCATCAACGAAACAGAAGAAAATGTTTATTTAAACGCGCTGGCGCGTGCCATATGTGACCTGTCCATAGAAACCAGCGGCCGCACCCTGGTGCTTTTTACTTCACACAAGCTGCTGCGCGAGATATACTTCCGGTGCAAGCCCCTTTTCGACGCCAACAACATCTTTCTTCTGGGACACAATATTGACGGCGGCCGGGCCAGGTTAGTGGAGGAGTTTTCCCGGGACGGGCGCAGCGTGCTATTCGGGGCGTCCAGTTTTTGGGAAGGCATTGACGTGCCCGGCAGCGCCCTGGTTAATGTTATTATCGTTAAACTACCGTTTGCCCCGCCCAACGACCCGGTGTTGGAGGCCAAAAGCGAAGCCATCGCTTCCCGTGGTCGCAGCGGTTTTTATAGTTTAAGCTTGCCGCAAGCCGTTATTCGTTTTAAGCAGGGCTTCGGCCGGTTGATCAGGAGCGGGCAGGACCGGGGTGCGATAATCGTGCTGGATAGGCGCATTATGGAAAAACAGTACGGCCGGGCGTTTTTAAACTCCCTGCCCGTCCATTCCTACCTGTACGAGGATACGTCCTTTATCAGGAAAAAATTGGCCAGCTGGATTTAGCGTTTATTGGCTTCGGTACACCCCCGCAAATGACACATCACCCTCCTGACGCAAATATATATATTACATAAACAGTCCTCGAAAAGGAGAGTGAGAGTTTTGCGGGTGTATTTCGTGCGCTTGCCTTCTTTTTTGCGTAACTGGTTGTTAAAGATCTGGAAGTAGGAAAAGCGGTTTTGCACCGATTACCCCTGTTTGCTAAGATTTGACACCGGTCACCTCGGACCGGTGTAAGTTTTACAGCATATTAATTTATAAAAACGGGGGATGAAATCATGTTCAGCAAAGCCGCTTTCCGCTTGTACGCCGGCTTGTTGATGCTGGCAGCGGGCATAATACTACTGGGCTTGTCTATACTGGTCAGCTGACGCCGGCCGCCGCTTTTACCTAGACAACCCCACGCCCAGTATGCCGCCGGCACCGCCGGCCAAGCACGAAGTCAGGCCCTTGACCAGTAACGATAAAGCTTTACCCTGGACCTGGAGAAGAAAAACGGACATCAACCAGGCCAGCGCCACAAAAACCACCGCCACACCAATGCCATGCAACAAACCCTTGCAACCCGCATCCCGGGCTGCCGAAGCGCTGCCGGCAAAAATGCTCACATAAAATAAAACAGTGGCTGCCAGCGGCAGCGTCTTTTCGGTAACCGAGGTAACGTGGTAAACAACGCCCAGCAAGGCGCATCCCAGGATGGTGATAATCAAAGCGACCAGCACGCCCTTGAGGACGGAAGACAAATTCAACAGCGGGTGACCTGTTCTTTCCTGTTTCAGGGGAACCATACGCCCACCTCCTTTTTACCTTAAATTTTATGAACTAATCACCCGATTATGCTGTCGCCACAAAAAAATACCGGTATCATTTACCGGCATTTCCCCGCCTTTTTTCCTCGTTGCCGGGTTCCTGGCGCCCGTCCAGGTTAACCAGCGGCGCAGACCCGGTGGGCTCTTCCACCCATGCGCGCCCGAGCCCGTAAGGCCCGCTTTTCTTTTTTCCCTTTTCTTTGCCCTTCATCAAAACACCTCCTGTATTTATTATCAACGCCCGGGCTGCCGTATATTATATTGATAGTTATGGTAACCATGAATTATAATGAAACCGGGAGGTGAGCCAGGTATGGCATTGCAACAAGTGGAATTGCGTGTTGATGGAATGTCTTGCCGGCATTGCAAAAACGCGGTGGAAAAAGAACTCCAGGGAAAGAAGGGGGTACAAAACGTTAATGTAGACCTGGAGCGTAAAAAGGTCAGCATTGACTTTGACCCGGGAGAAATTTCTCGCACCGAGCTAATTAATAGCATCAACGGCCTGGGCTACCACGTGGTGGAATAACGGGCAATAACTACATATAACCGCAAACACGCGCCTGCCGGGCGCCTTTTGTATAATATTGACGGTAAATGTATTATATTTTTTGGTTCGTTTGGAAGGGTTTGGCATTAAAATAATCGAATATTTCCTCACCAAACTAAATCGAGGAGCGTGGGTTTGGTGATGGGAATATTAAAGGGTCTTAAAGGCCTTAAGGGCGGCATACTGGTGCTTTGCAGCATGGCCCTGGTGCTGGAGACCATTGGATCCGAAAACAAGGCGCTGCAGCTGCTGCGAAAAGCCATCAATATATCACCCCAGAACCGGGAACTGCACCTGCATGCCAGCCGCCTGTTTTTAAAAAAGGGCCAGGTGGACAAGGCGGTGATGCACTGGAAAAAAGCCGCCGGTCCCGAAAACATCGGCAGCTTTCTTTACTGGCTGGACAAATCAAAGTTCGCGCCCGGTAGAAAAAAACAAGCCGGCAACGAACGGGAAAAATCAAATCCTTGGGACGATCTGGCCGGAGTGGTAAGGGAATGGCCGGTCAATCAGCCTATTTTAAACGATGTGGGCCTTGACTTGCTGGAAAGGGGCTATATCCAGGAAGCCCTGCAGGTTTTTTTACAGGACCTGCGCAAGGGCAAGACTGATCCCGTGCTGCTGTTCAATACCGGGCTGGCATTAAGCAAGTTAAACAGGCACCGCGAAGCACAGGAATACTACGAAAAAGCCCAGAACATGGGATTAAACAGCCTTGAACTGCTGAACAACAAGGGATACAGCTTGTTTTGCCTGGGGCAGTTCGAAGAAGCGCAAACCTGCTATGAGCTGGCCCGCGGGCTGGCTCCCAACGATTACACCATACTAAACAACTTGGCGGCCTGCTACCTGAAAACAAACCAAACGGAGAGAGCACGGAACTGCTTTTTAGCAGCCACTAAACACAACACCAAGGACGCCGTGTTGGAAAACAACCTGGCCATGTGCCTGGAAATGACCGGTAAACTCCAAGATGCCCTTGTGCATTACGACAGGGCAGCCGCCCTAGAAAAAAACGAACATATTAAAAAGAAAATCATGCTCAATAAAATCAACTGCTTGATAAAACTTAACCGGTGCCAGGAAGCCCTGCAGATATGTGAATCCCTCTTAAAGGAAAACGGCAAGGAAAACGGCAAAAACGAGTTTGAGCTATGGGGACTGAGGGCCGAATTGTTAAACGAGCTGGGCAGAACCAGGGAAGCCGCTGAATGTTACCGCAAAGCCCTGGGCCTGACAGGTTGACGAGCGGCCGGGTGATTACCGGGCCGCTTTTTGTGCCCCCATGCAGGACGAATGCGGTAAAACGGAGAATATAAAAAAAGCCATCATGTGACATAAACCAGGCTGAATGGAAAGGTGCCGGAAATGTACGATCTGCATGTGTCTCAACATTTTAGCGCCGCCCACCGGTTAAACGGTTACAAGGGCAAGTGCTCGGCCGTGCACGGGCACAACTGGATTGTGGAAATGACCGTTTCCGGCCGGGAATTAAACGATATCGGCATGCTTGTCGATTTTTCGGAACTGAAAGAGTTATTAAAAACAACATTGCAGAAACTTGACCACCGGTATTTAAATGAGGAACCCCCTTTTAACTCCGGGGAATCCCGGCAGAACCCCACGGCGGAAAATATCGCCCGGTACCTGTATGAGACGATAAAGCCTCTGCTTCCCCGCAAAGACATATACTTAAAAAAAATCACCGTCTGGGAATCCTCCGGGGCAGCAGCCAGCTACCAGGAGGATGATGAGCGTGCATAGCGTGGTACTGCTGTCGGGCGGCCTGGACTCCACCGTATCCCTGGCCATGGCGATAAGGGAAACAACCGTCGTACTGTGTTTAACGGTTGACTACGGGCAAAGGGCGGCGGCCAGCGAAATTGCGGCGGCGGGGGCAATAGCGTGTTATTACGGGCTAGACCACATAGTGCTGCCGGCGCCCTTTTTCAAAGATTTCAGCCGGTCGGCACTTCTCTCCCGCAGCGTGCAGCTGCCGTCCAACGTGGACCTGAACGATAATTCTGCCGTTCAGGACAGCGCCTTGGCCGTTTGGGTTCCCAACAGAAACGGCTTTCTCATCAACCTGGCCGCCTGCTACGCCGAAGCGCTGGGGTGCGATTTCGTGATCACGGGATTCAACCGTGAAGAAGCCGCCACTTTTCCCGACAACAGCTCGGAATTTGTCCAAGCCGTCAACGCGGCCCTGCGCTATTCAACCAGGAACGGCGTCCGGGTGAGAAGCTATACTCAGCAACTGAACAAAGAAGAAATCGTCCAGCTGGGAATGCGCCTTGGAGTGCCGTTTAAACTGATCTGGAGCTGCTACGAAAGCGGTCAACAAATGTGCGGCCGGTGCGAAAGCTGCCGGCGCCTGGCGCGCGCCAAGCAAAAGGCTGGTGTGAAAACATGATTAGTTTTTTTTGTTCCAAGTTACCAACAAAATACGACGGGAGCCAGCTTTCTTCGCTATGGGCTTATCGCAATTTCGGCGTACAAGGCGATAGCATCGTGATGTTTCGCGGCCCCTGTGCTGTGAGCACGGGAAAAATGGTCGACATGGAGGACGTGCTGCAAAACGCTCCTATTTACAGCGAAGACATGCTTCACTTTATTATTGAACACTTCGACACCATGGACTTAGAAAAAACCGTCACCAGGCAGCACCTGTTCATTGCCATTATCGCAGAAATAATCAACCAGCAGCTGCCGCGGGCGGACAAGCTCATCAGGCGCAGGGGAGACGACCTTTTCCTGGAGGAACGCAAGCTTTCCGTTTCCATCGCTACGCTGACCCCCGTTTCCACGATCATACACACCGGCCTAAACGTAAAAAGCGAAAACACGCCCGTGCCCACCGTGGGGCTTAGCGACCTCGGTTTCGTAGAACAAAGAATAATGCTGCTGGGACAGCAAATTGCCCGCAATTATATAGATGAACTACAGCAAATCAAAGCAGCCCGGAGCAAGGTGAGGGGGGTTGGTTAATTGCAGGTTACCTGCAACGAAATTTTTTCTTCCGTGCAGGGTGAAGGGCCCCTGGTGGGACAGCGGCAGATTTTCTTGCGGCTGGCCGGGTGCAACTGGTCCTGCCGCTACTGCGACACCCCCGTAAATGCCGAACCTTGGTGCAGGGTGGAAAAAACGCCGGGCAGCCGGGAGTTTTTCCATGTGCCGAATCCCTTGGACCCAGCGGACGTTGCCAGGCTGGTAAAAGCCTACAAACCCTGGCTGCACCACTCCATCAGCATCACGGGGGGCGAGCCGCTGCTGCATGTCGATGTCTTGCTGGAGCTGATACCAAAACTGCCGGCCACTCGCCGGGGAATTTTTCTGGAAACAAACGGCACTTTGCCGGAGGCTTTAGAGGAATTAATCGATCTGGTAGACTTCATATCCATGGACGTCAAGCTTGCCAATACCGGCCGTTCCACACCCTGGGCGGAACACAAGCGGTTTATTTCCGTGGCCGCCAAGCGGCGGCTAATGGTCAAGACCGTCATCTCCTCGGATACAGACCCGGCGGAAATCATGGAAACTGCCCAAATAATCGCCGCCACGGACAAGCGGATCCCTTTTATTTTACAACCCGTTACGGCAGTGGGAAACGTGAGGCCCGCCGGGAATAAAACTCTGCTGCAGCTGCAAGAAAACGCTCTGCGGTTCCTGTCGGACGTGCGTGTAATTCCACAGACACACATGGCCATGAATTTTTTATAATAGTAAGTGTTTTTATAATAGTAAGTGAGGGAGAGTAACATAACAATGATTGACACCGAAAAAATTAAAGCCGCCGTATGCATGATTCTGGAAGCCATAGGCGAGGACCCGCAAAGGGAGGGGCTAAGAGAAACGCCGGCCCGGGTTGCCCGCATGTACAGTGAAATTTTTTGCGGGCTCTGGGAAGACCCGGAAAGCCACCTGCAAACGTTGTTTACCGAAGAACACGAGGAAATGGTACTGGTTAAAGACATTCCCTTTTACTCCATATGCGAACACCACCTGCTGCCTTTTTACGGGCACGCGCACGTAGCCTACATTCCCCGCAAGGGCAAGGTGACCGGGCTGTCCAAACTAGCCCGGGTTGTTGAGGCTTTCTGCAAAAGGCCGCAGCTGCAGGAAAGGCTCACCACCCAGATCGCCAACACCATTATGAAGAAGTTGAACCCCCACGGAGTACTGGTGGTTATCGAGGCCGAGCACATGTGCATGACGCTGCGCGGCGTGCGCAAGCCCGGCTCCAAGACCGTAACCTCCGCGGTCCGGGGACAGTTTGAGCGCAGTGAAGCCACCAGGGCGGAGGCGTTTGCACTAATAAGAAAATGACGGGAGGGGATTTCTTTGGTCAACGGGGAGTCCGCACAGGGAAAGTTGGAACTGCTTGCTTACAAATCCTTTAAAATGTATGAAGACATGTATAAAGTGATAGATTTTCTCAACAAGAACTTAAAGGACAAAAGAATCATGTTCGGCTTGACGAAAAGCAGTACGGATAATAAGATGACCATATCCATATACGAGTTTTAGCCACAGCGGGGGACGGTAATGCTTATATTACTGAGCAACGACGACGGTATTCAAGCCACCGGTCTCAACGTGCTGCGGCAGGCGTTAGCCCCTCTGGGGGAAATATACGTGGTGGCGCCGGAAAGGGAAAGGAGCGGCATCGGCCACGGGATAACGGTGCACAAGCCGCTGCGGCTCAAGGAAGTGCGCTACCCGGACGGCAGCAGCGGCTGGTCCGTCAACGGGACGCCGGCCGACTGCGTAAAGCTGGCCGTTGAAGCCCTGCTGCCGGCCATGCCGGACATCGTCGTCTCCGGCATCAACCAAGGGCCTAACCTGGGTACGGACGTAATATATTCTGGGACCGTATCCGCCGCCATCGAGGGAATGATAAACGGTTTTCCCTCGCTGGCCATATCGCTGGCAACATACGAACACGACGACTTCACGTATGCCGCCTCGTTTGCTGCCCGTTTGATACCTCTTCTCGTAAAAAACGCGCCCGTGAAAACAGTGATCAACGTAAACGTGCCGCCGGGCAAACCCGTCGGAGTAAAAGTCACACGCCTGGCCAACCGCCGATACGTGAACATTGTTCACAAGCGGGTAGACCCGCGGGGTCGCCCTTATTATTGGATGGCGGGCGAGCCGGAAGATTCAGTGCCGGAAAACCCGGCGGCGGAAGTTAGCACCGACGTTGAGGCCGTCAAAAAAAATTATATTTCCATAACGCCGCTGCACTTTGACCTTACAGACTATAAAAACATCGACAAAATGCAAGCGCTGGTGCCTAAACTGGAAAATTGCCTATAAGCGGAATATAGCCTTAAATTTAACCTTGTCTTCCTCGTTGAACCCTCCGCTCAGCAACATGCACGCCAAGTAAGTCAGCCCGCCGGCCAGCAGGGTAACGAACAAAACCGCACCCTCGTCCAGGCCGCGCGACTGCAAGGCGCCCCTGAGGTACAGCATCAGCAACGACATGCATAAAACCGACAGCAGCGGCTTGAGGACGTGCTCCCGCAGGCCGGGGTAAAAACCCGTCAGCCTGTGCAGGTCCTGCAAGTTTAACAGCGACATAACCACAAAACCCAGTGCCACCGCCAGGGCAGTCCCCTTCACGGCCAGCAGGGGTACCGCCGTGAGGTAATATATGCCGGTAAGGCTTACCGCCGAAGATATTACCAGGTTCTTGAACGGTATGTCCGCTCTGCCCATACCCTGCATAATACCAGTGGTAGTTTGCTGCAGGTACAAAAACGGCCCGGCCAGGGCCATAATACGCAAGCTGACTCCTGCTTCGGGGTACCTGAACAAAACACCGCAAAGCTCGTCCGCCAGAATGAGAAAAATAAACGCGGCAGGCATTCCCACCTGGATGGTCAAGCGCACGGCGTCGTAAACACGCTCTCTTACAAGGCGCAGGTTTCGCAGCGCCATAGCGTCGGATATGGCGGGAACCAGCGCTGTGGCCAGCGCCATGGTCAACACGCCGGGGATAAACAGCAGCGTTTCGGCAATGCCCACGAACTGCCCGTAAACGCTGGTGGCTTGAGATATTGATAACCCTGAAACATGCAGCCTTAGTGGTATCAGCACGGCTTGTACCGACATCAAGGCCGTGGCCACAAACCTGGTCAGCGTAACCGGCACCGCCAGGCCGTACGCCCGGCTTAAAAACTGCCGCAGCCCCAAGTCAGGGAAACGCCGCACCGCGGTTCCTACCGCCGCCGTCCTGTGCTTGAAAAAAATACGCAGCATGAGCAAAAAACCGGACAGCTCGCCCAGCACAACTCCCAGGGAGAGTCCCACCGCCGCGTACTCAATGCCGCGGGGAAGCAGCAGACAAGCTATGCTCAGCCCCGCCACTACCCGCACCAGCTGCTCCACGGTCTGCGTCACGGCGGTAGGCGTCATTTGCTGCAGGCCCTGGAAAAAGCCGCGAAAAGCCGAGCACAGGGAGACGATTACAATACCTGGGATAAGGCCGACGAAACAATAATAGACCTTGGGGTTGGGAAAGACGCAACTCTTCAACAAGGGCACGCCGCACACCAGTAAACAGGTGCAAAAAAGGCTGGTTAAAACGAGAACGAAAATGGATTGAACCAGTATGCCGTATGCACCTGGCAAGTTATTCCCGGCCACTTCCTCCGCCACCAACTTGGCTACGGCCAGCGGGATTCCGGCGGTGGCCAGCACCAGCACCATGATATAAACCGGGAACACCATGTTGAACAACCCTACGCCCTCAGGCCCGATTAACCGAATCATGGCCATCTGGTAGAAAAACCCCAAAATACGGGTCACCAGCCCGGCCATAAGCAGTACCAGCGCCCCGTGCAAAAAGGAATATCCAACCGCCATAAATTACCACCCTTTTCCGGCTAAGATATGTTTATGTGCAAATAACGCGGTCTATGAAAGGAAGGATGGTTGTGAAAATTTTTTAATAACAACAATTTGGCACAAGGATTTTGCAATAAGGGTGTAGAAGTAAACAAAGTTAAGCCGTAACCCCTTTTCGTTCGCTGCGGCAGGGGGAGAGCCCTAGAGGGCTATTTTTATGTCTAAACCCTTTACTGGGTAATTATGGCCAACTGTATAAAAAAAAGAATCTGTGGATACCATTATTTACAAAGGAGGCAAGCGGTTTGAAGAATTACAATACCGAGCAAATTCGCAACATAGGCGTTGTGGGCCACGGTGGTGTCGGGAAAACATCTCTTGTGGAGGCAATGCTTTTCAACACCGGCGTAATAAATCGCATGGGGCGCGTGGAGGATGGTACCACCGTAGCCGACTACCATCCCGAAGAAGCACAGCGCCAGTCCACTGTGCATACCAGCCTGGTACCGGTGGAAACCAATAGCGTTAAATTAAACTTGCTGGATACCCCCGGCTTTTCCGATTTTATAGGCGAAGTCAACGGCGCCCTGCGGGTAGTGGACTCCTGCCTGTTTGTATTCTCAGCGGTGGACGGTGTCCAGGTGCAGCATGAAATCATCTGGAAAACCGCTCAAAAAGCCAACCTGCCCCGGCTAGTGTTCATTAACAAGATGGACCGGGAAAACGCCAGCTACCAGAAGCTGCTCGACGAGCTGAACGCGCAATTCAAAGCCAATTTTGTTCCCGTCAATTTCCCCATCGGGGAAGGCCTTGATTATAAAGGGATTGTGGATGTCATTGAACAAAAGGCTTACGAGTTCGGCAGCGACGGCAAACCCAGGGAAATCCCCGTACCGGACGAATTGAAAGGTCAACTGGAAGAATACCGCGAAAAAATAATCGAGGGCGCCGCGGAAGGAAACGACGACCTCACCATGAAGTACCTGGAAGGGGAAGAACTTACCCCCGAGGACATTAAAACCGGCCTGGGGCAAAGCATAGCCGATGCCAAGGTGATACCCGTATTGTGCGGTTCGGCCATTAAAAATATGGCCGTGACCAACCTGACGGACTTTTTGTCCCGGTACACGCCTGTTCCGTCATGCGAAGAGGGGCCCTTGGTTGCCCTGGTGTTTAAAACCATGGCCGACCCCTACGTTGGCCGGATGAACTTTTTCCGGGTGTTCCGGGGCACTTTTAAGGCCGATTCTCAAGTATTCAACCCCAACAAGGACAAAATGGAAAAGGTGGGCCAGGTACTTTTCGTAAGGGGCAAGCAGTCAGAGCAAACTTCGCAGGTGCCGTGCGGCGACATGGCGGTAGTAGTCAAGCTGGCGGAAACGGCTTCCGGAGACACGCTGTGCGACAAAGACAACAAGGTACAGCTGGAAGGCATTGACTTCCCGGCGCCCAACTACACCGTAGCCATCGTTCCCAAGAGCAAGAACGACGAAGATAAGCTGGGCGACGCGGTCAGCAAGCTGCTGGAAGAAGACCCGTCCCTGCGCGTGGAAAAGAACACCGTTACCAAGCAAACCCTGTTGACGGGCATGGGCGAAGCCCACGTCAATATCATGATCAACAATCTGAAACGGCGTTACGGCGTTGACGTGGAAGTCCAGGAACCCAAGGTCCCGTACCGGGAAACCATTCGCAGTAAAGTGGAAGTAGAAGGCAAGCACAAAAAACAGACCGGCGGTCGCGGCCAGTACGGCCACGTGTGGATCCGCTTCGAGCCCCTGCCTGACGGCGAATTTGAATTCCACGAGGAAGTTTTCGGCGGCGCCGTGCCGCGCAACTATTTCCCGGCCGTGGAAAAGGGACTGCGCGAGGCCATGACGGAAGGCGTTTTGGCCGGCTACCCCACCGTGGGCCTGAAAGCCACTTTGTATGACGGCTCTTACCACAGCGTGGACTCGTCGGAGATGGCCTTCAAAATTGCCGCCACTTTGGCCTTCAAAAAAGGCATCCCGCAGGCAAAGCCAGTCCTGCTGGAACCCATTATGTACGTGGAGATAACCGTCCCGGACGAGTTTATGGGCGACATAATCAGCGATTTGAACACCAAACGCGGCCGTGTTTTGGGTACGGAGCAAGGCGAAGACGGCACCACTATAAAGGCGCACGTGCCTCAATCCGAAATGTTTAAATACGCCAACGACTTAAAATCCATGACCCAGGGCCGCGGCCAGTTTAAGATGGAATTTTACGATTACGAAGAAGTGCCGGCCAAGCTGGCCGAGGAGATCATCAAAAAAGCTAAGGCTGAGTCCGAAGCGGAAAAATAAATTTGTTGCAAGGGCCGAAAAAGCAATTCCGGCCCTTTTTTTTATTGACCCCTGCGCCGCGCCGCTGCCCGCCGGTTAATACGACGAACAATGATAAAATTGTATTATTTGAGACAAAACTATTACAAGTATGCAGGATAATTATTCCAGCCGCAGTATTTAATTTATAAATTATAGGCAAACCAATACAGGGTGGTTTCTTTGAAAAACCATTGCCAAAACAAAGAAAAGTTAATTAGCAAAACGGCAGATTTACCGCGTATGCCGGCCAATAAGCAACCGCCGGAAACCAGCGCGGAACTGGCTGCCGACGACCGCCTGCAGCGGGAAATCAAAGAGCGAAAACAGGTAGAAGAAGCGCTGCGGCTATCGGAAGAACGTTTTTACAAAGCTTTTCACGCTAACCCAATCTTGATGTCCATTAAAAAGTTCGCTGATTGGCGTTACATAGACGTTAATGAAAGCTGGTTGGAGCACATGGGGTTCAGGCGGGAAGAAGTAATCGGCCGCACCCCTGTAGAGTTAAACTTGATAAGCCGGGAAGAACACCAAAAAATACATAACATATTAATATTAGCGCATGGATTAACCCGCAACGAAAAAATTCAATACCGGGCAAAATCCGGCGATTTGCGTACCGGCCTGATATCCACCGACTTAATTGAAATAGACGGCGAACGGTGCATTTTAAGCGCCATTAAAGACATTACCGAGCATGAAAAAGTAACTAGAGAAATGGTCAGGCTGGAAAGGCTGTTCCTGGTGGGAGAGATGGCGGCCGGCATCGCCCACGAAATCAGGAACCCTGTGACCACCGTGCGCGGCTTCCTGCAAATGCTGAGTCAAAAAGAGGAATGCGCCCGGTATAAGGATTATTTCAAGTTGATGATAGAAGAACTGGACAGAACCATCGACATAGTGGAAGAATTTTTAAATTTAACCAAAAACAAAACTATGGAATTAAAACCGCATTATTTAAACGACATTATCAAGGCACTATTTCCTTTGCTCCAGGCCGATGCCCTGGCATCCGGCAAATATATAAAACTGGAACTGAGCCCAGTCTCCAATCTACTACTGGATGAAAAAGAGATACGCCAATTGGTCTTAAACCTCGTGCGCAACGGATTGGAAGCCATGTCCCCGGGAGGTGTGCTAACCATAAAAACCTGGACGGAAGGGGAAACCACCGTGCTGGCGGTACGGGACCAAGGAAAGGGAATTGAACCCGGGATACAGGATAAGATACAAGACCCCTTTTTCACCACCAAAGATAACGGGACGGGGCTGGGATTGACGGTGTGTTACGGTATTGCCGCCCGGCACAACGCCACCATCGAATTTACCACCGGAAAGGAGGGAACCACTTTCTTTGTTCGGTTTAATAATAGTTTCTGATGTTGGTAAAAGATGTCATGTCAGATTTTATTTATTTTAGAGGAAATTTATGATTTATTGCCGAATTATAGTTTCGTTTAGGTAAAAAACATATTAAGGAGACTTAATCTACATGCCCGGCCGGGTCAGGATACTTATCATAACCGCCGTCGTATTGGTTTTATCGGTAGCAGGCATATTTACCTTGCGTTCGCTGCCCGACGTACCTTTTACCGCCGCCACCGGCGGCGTACAGCCAGAAAAAAACAAATTGCCTGATGCCGTGGAAGCAAAAGAAGACCCGGAACAACTGCGCAATAACGCCAAAGAGGCAGGCGCGAACGAACTAGGACTGGTGCCTGTACTGGTATATCACCAAATACTAGGACTGGTGCCTGTACTGGTATATCACCAAATCGGCGCCAAGGAGGGCCGCTGGACCCGCACGCCGGAAAATTTTCGGCGCGACCTGCAAGAATTGTATAACCGCAATTACGTGCTGGTGCCGCTGAGCGACTATTTAAGCGGCACCATGGATATACCCGCCGGTAAGTCGCCCGCCGTCATAACCTTCGATGACAGCACCGCCGGCCATTTCCGCCTCATAACCAAGGAAGACGGCTCCACCTCGGTAGACCCGGATTGCGCCGTGGGCATTCTTCGGGACTTTGCCGCCGCACACCCCGGTTTTGGTCATGCTGCAACATTCTTCATCAACGCGCAGCCGTTCGGCCAGGCGGAATACTGGCAGAAAAAGCTGCAGCTGCTTCATGAATGGGGCTTTGAAATCGGCAATCATACTTACTCGCATAAGAATTTACGCGGGCTTTCCTCAGAGCAAGTAGCGGAAGAAATCATTAAGCTGCAGGAACACATCCAGCAAGCCTTGCCGGGCTACCGGCCCAAAACCTTTGCCATTGTACAGGACGGCCTGCCTGAACCGTATACGGCAGTATGCAGCGGGGAAGCGCGGGGTATAAAATACAAACACGACGGCGTTGTCTGGTGGGCTTGGAGCGCCGCCCACTCTCCGTTTCACAGGGAATTTGACCCCATGCGCATCCAGCGCATTCAAGTGTTTGAGGACAACGGAACCAGTTCGCTGGTTAACTGGCTGGAAAGAATCAACTCCCGCCGCTATGTCAGCGACGGCAACAACGAAACCCTGGCCATACCGGAGGGCTGGCAGGAGGTGCTGGCCGAGGACCACGCTAAAAAGCTGGTGGTATATGACCCGGATAAACCCCAGCGGACGCCGGCCAAGGAAAAGCAAGCCTCCCAAGCCCGGGGCGTACACGTCACCTTTTCCTACGCTTCGTCCCGGGACAGGTGGAAAAAAATACTGGAACTGGTGAACAAGTCCCAGCTTAACGCGGTGCAGCTGGACGTGAAAGACGAATCCGGCCGCATAGGTTACTTATCCGAAGTGCAAATGGCCCGAGAAACGGGCGCCTGCCGCGACATGATGCCCATCCGGGACATGCTGGCTGAATTAAAGGATCGCGATATTTACTCCGTGGCCAGGATAGTAATTTTTCGCGATCCTTTCTTAGCGGCCAAAAAGCCCCAGTTTATGGTGCGCAGGCAGGACGGCACCCCGCTGGCCGGCGGCGTGTGGGTGGACCCCTACGCCAGGGAAGTCTGGGAATATAACGTGGAGCTGGCGCGGGAGGCCTACGAGCTTGGGTTTGATGAGGTGCAGTTTGACTACATCCGCTTCCCGGAAGGGCGGGCGGCCCGTTCGGCCATCTATAACGCGGGGGACGGCAGGCACAGGGTGGAGGTAATAGCTGATTTCCTGCGCTACGCCCGCAACGAGCTGGGCTGGAACAGAATACTATCCGCCACGGTGTTCGGCTTCACAGGATTTGCCGTGGACGACATGGGGATCGGGCAGCGCCCAGAGCGCATGGCACCTTTCATCGATTACATTTCCCCCATGGTGTATCCTTCCCATTACAGCCCGGGCAACTATAACTTCACCAACCCCAATGCCCATCCTTACGAAGTGGTGGATGGGTCGATAAAGGACGTTCGCCGCCTGGTAGAAGCAACGGGCTGCCGGATAAGGCCCTGGCTGCAGGCCTTCACCATGGGCCCGCCCCCGTACGGCCGCTTGGAAATACAGGCGCAAATCAAAGCCACTACCGATAACGGCATCAACACCTGGCTGTTATGGAACCCGCGGGTGTATTACAAGCTGGAAGACATCTCATAGCGCCGGACACATCGAAAGCTTCACCGAGCCAAAAATCCCCGAGCCGCGGTATGCACCTTTTTTGCTATTGCGCAGGCGCAAAATTTATGATATACTTATGAGCGTGACAGTGGGGCTATAGCTCAGCGGGAGAGCGCTTGACTCACATTCAAGAGGCCGCTGGTTCGAAACCAGCTAGCCCCACCAGGAATAAACCCGCTAGAATCAACAGTTCCAGCGGGTTTATTATTTACCTGAAACTACTGCCAAGTGTCCTTAGTAATGCCATTTTAATGCCAATCTCAGGTTAAAGAGTTTTGAAGAAGGTGTCTACTTCGGCGGCGGCACGTTCGTCTTGGCCGGGTAACAGGTGACCGTAAACCTGGAGCGTAAAGGCAACATTTTCATGCCCAAGTCGGCGGGAAATGGTTTTAATATCAACACCCTGAAAAATTAAAATACTAGCATGGGTATGGCGCAAGGTATGAAACGTGACACCTTCCAACCCAGCCCGGCGCAAAACCCGCCGCCATTCCCTTTTTTCTATACCGGTACGGCGAAGCGGTTTACCGGCCCGCGTGGTGAAAACCAGGTTAAATTCGTTATTCCATTCCTCCCCGGCAGCCAATTGGTCCTCAAGCTGGCGTTTGCGCTGGCGCTTCAGTGCGGCGTAGGCAGCCGGTGGAAGGGTGATGGTCCGCCGCCCGGCATTAGTCTTAACTTCACCGATAAAAACCTTGCCGTTAAGCTCCTTTAAAGCCTGCTTGACGGTGATCTTCTTTCCTTCCCAGTCTACGGCATCCCAGGACAGGCCAAGCCATTCACCTGGGCGTAAGCCGGTATGAAGCGCCAGAATGTAGGCGTCCTCCAAGCGTTCACCGGTGGCTGCGTCGAGAAACCGGCGCAATTCGTCCTGGTTAAGAAAGCGGGCCTCCTTCTTATCCTGCCCCCTCTTGGCGGCGAGCTTCGCCGGGTTTGCCGGAATAATGCCCTTCCTGACGGCATCTTCAAGTCCAGACTTCAGGAGAAAAGCAACGTAAGCAACGGTGCGCTTGGACAGCCCCTTTTCGTCCAGTAACTCATAGAATGCATTAATCCGGCGATAATCCACAGCCTTGACCTGGAGGCCGCCAAACACCGGTTTGATATGCTTATTGTAAAGCCGTTGATAGCCATCAAGCGTTGTCTCCCGTAAAACAGCTTTTTTGACCTTGAACCAGTCCTGGAAGTGTTGATCGATAGTAAGTTTTTCCTGCTTCACTGGCAATCCGTTGAGTACGTCCTGCTGGAGCTGCAGAATTTTCTGCTGTACTTCCCGCTTGGTTTTGCCGTAAACGCTACGCCGGATACGCTTTCCTTCGGCATCATAGCCCAGGGAGACCTGGCCGACCCATAATCCGTCCGGGCGCTGATAAATTCCCCCTTCCCCTCTGCCTCTACGCGCTTTCTTTGGCATTGAGCTTCTCCCCTTTCCTTCTTGTTTTCTTTCCTTTTCCGCGTCGTCGCAACTCCCGACCATGACGGTTTTCACAACGGGACCGCTTTACACCGGGTGGTGGCGGACAGTATTCCTGATCCGCTTTAGTCGGAAAGAATAGTCTTTGGCATTTCGGATCGGCGCACCGTTTCGGTGACGGTCCGCCCTCCACAAGCAGAACGTATTCAATAAATCGAAAAAGGCCGTCAAATTGGAGAACCGGAAACCCTTCGGGTTGCCCTTCAACGGAACTGGTGTATATCTGGACCCAAACGCCCCTTCGGGATTGATGAGAAAACGAAGAGCGAGCTTGGTGCAGGACTAAGTCCAGAACGTATTGATAAAAATGGGGTTGACTGTACCCTCTCTCATATTGCTCTCTCAAGAAGTCTAGGTTTCCGATAAATTCTTTATACCACACGGGTGAAAGGCTCTTTACCCATTCTTTGGCGTCATAATCGGCAGCGTGGGGATCGTCCTGGTACAACCTGAGCAACCGTTTCACTTCGGAAAGATGCTTGACCCATTCAGCGAAGTTAATCATTTGCGCGATTGATTCACCCCGAGGCGTTAAATTGGCAAATCTGCCAGTGGCACTAGGATCGAAATAACGCGCCACTTCTTCCCAAATGGTTTTCCAACCTACGTTTGGATTCTCTTTCTTTCTGAGAGAGGAATTGTAATCAAGTGCCCCGCAAAAACGACCGATGCGGTCCTCAACCTCTGGCGCGCTTTTCCCAAAACCTAAAAGACCCCATTGCCTGGCAAATTCTAAGGCGGACTGTTCGTCGGCAACTTTGCAGACAGCATTCAATAAGTCTTTGATATGTTTGCCAGGATAGTAAGGCTCTGCTTCCTTACCGGGGATAAGCAAGCCATCCTGAAGTATAACACCCGGCCTTTTCAGCCACGACCAATGAAAGATTGACGACCCCGGCATAGGCGCACCTCCTTCCTTGTCCGCGTTTTGTCCGCATATTTGTTTTTCACATATGCGGATTTTCTATTTATAATTAAAACACAAGTACCCAAAAAGTTCAATACGGAAACCTGCGGAAGCAAAATTTTTCGGGGGGATGAGTAATGAGTATGGAAGCGCGGGACGTTCGGTGGAAGTTAGCGAGCGATGGATTTATGACCATTCGTGATGCCGAGCAATTTTCAGGATTAAGGAAGTCGAAGCTGTATGCCCTAATGGCTGATGGTTCTCTACCTTATGCCAAAATTGGGGGGGCGCGGAGGATTCCGAAACGAGCACTGATTGAGTTTTTAGCGCGGAACCTAGTGATCCGCGAGTGAATAGTTGGTGACGGGGAAGATTCGGCGCCTGAAATAAGAACCAGGCTGGAGAACGGAGTTGTTTTTCATGAACTTCAGCATAATACCTATACACAAAATAAGAAGTGGCAGCTGCACATGCAACAACCCGGACTGCAACTCTCCCGGCAAACACCCGGCCATTCCGAACTGGCGGGAATTCCAGTCCCGCCGTCCCACGGGCGAAGAACTTGCCCGGTGGCGGAAGCAATTCCCCGGTTGCAACTGGGCGGTAATAACCGGCCAGGTGTCGGGTGTCATCGTCCTGGACGTGGATGGCCCGGAGGGTGAAAAATCAATCAGGAGTAAGCATATCCCCCTAACCTGGGCGGTGCAGACCGGAAAAGGGGCGCACTACTATTTCAGGCACCCCGGCTTTCCCGTTCAGAACGGCGTCCGGGTGCTTCCCGGCGTGGACATTCGCGGGGACGGCGGCTATGTGGTGGCCCCCGGCAGTGTCCATGCTTCCGGGAAGAAGTATGAGTGGATTCCCGGCATGTCCCCCGACGACCTGCCGGACGGCCCGGCCCCCTGCCCCAGGTGGTTGCTGGACCTTCTCCAGAAGCAATCCCCTGCCGGTGGGAAAGAGAAGCTGGACCCGGTGCAGGTGCTGGCCGGTGTCCCGGAAGGCCGGCGGGACATGACCCTTTTCCGGTATGCCTGCCGGCTTCGAACCCAAGGACTGACCAGGGAGGAAGCCCTGCGGCTGGTGCTGGAGGCGGCGGCGAACTGTAGCCCCCCATTTCCGGAACGAGAAGCACGGGCGAAGGTGGAGCAGGCGTGGAAATATCCAGAAGGCGGCGGCACTCCCGAAGGCTTCTCCGCTGCCGACCTGATCCAGAAGGAATTTCCCGACCCGGTATGGTGCGTCCCCGGCCTTCTGCCGGAGGGACTTTCCATCCTGGGCGGGAAGCCGAAAATCGGGAAGAGCTGGTTGGCCCTGAACTTGGCTGTGGCCGTGGCTTCTGGTGGTGTGGCCCTGGGTGAGAGAGTGGAACCTGGCCCAGTGCTGTACCTGGCCCTGGAAGATACCCCCCGGCGGCTAAAAACGCGGCTGGAATCGGTGCTGAACGGCAGCCCTGCCCCAAAAGGACTCCATTTCTACACCTCATGGCCGAAGCTGGACGAGAACGGCCTGACCCTTCTGGAAACAGAAATTCTGAGGCGTGAACCCCGGCTGGTGATCATAGACACATTTCAGCGGGTACGGCCCGTCCAGCAAAGGAACGGGAATATATACGGAATCGACTACGAGGACACAGCCCGGGTGAAACAGGTGGCCGACCGGTGCGGTGTGGCCATGATGCTGATCCACCACCTGAAGAAGGCTTCTGAACTCGACCCTGTTGATATGCTGAGCGGCAGTACCGGCATTTCCGGCGCGGCAGATGCCATATGGGTGCTGACCCGCGAGAGAGGACAGGCCGATGCGGTGCTGTATGCCACGGGAAGGGACTTCGAGGAACGGGAGCTAGCCCTTTCGTTCGACCCCGTGACTACGACATGGAATATCCTGGGTACGGCGGCAGAATATCGAATGACGAAAGAGAGAAGGGAAATTCTGGACGTGCTGCGGGAGGCGGACGGCCCAATGCGGCCCAAAGAGATAGCTGAAGCACTAGGGAAAAAATACGAAGTAGTGGCCAAGACCCTCCAACGTATGTCCAAAAGTGGTGAGGTTAGAAAAGATACCTATGGTAAATATATATACTGTCCAAGTAGTCCAAGTAGTCCAAGTGTCCAAGTAGACGAAAAACGGGAACTTGGACAGGGACTTGGACAGGGGTACGGCCCGCAAACCCGCATAAATAGGGAGCTTGGACAGGATGGACAGGTTGGACACATGGACTGGGGTGATGACATAGATGAAATCAATATATGACCTAGTCAGCCAACTGGCTGGATACGATGTATCCATTGAACTTAACGGCAATTCCCTAAAGCTGGTGCGTCCTCCCTCCCTCCACTCATGGGAGGGTGCACCGGAGGAAGTAAAGGCCCTGATTCGCGAACTCAAGGCCCGCAAAGGCGAAGTGATTAAATATCTAAACCAATGGTCCGAGCCCGCCGCCCTTGCTTTGTTCCGCGCGGCGGTGGAACGAATTAAGCAGCGTTACCCCGCCGATGCCTGGCC
>CAJYBN010000023.1 GCA_913064925.1 uncultured Peptococcaceae bacterium | reverse complement strand
CAAGCCCAAGGGAGCCATGCTGACAAACTTCAACCTCTACAGCAACGCCCTAACCTTTTCCCAACTTTGTAAAATGGCTCCTTCCGACCGAGCGCTGATGACCGCTCCCGCATACCACGCCGGCGCGCAAACCTGCGTCATGAATAACGCCGTAGTGGCCGGGTCAACACTGGTCATCCAGGAGAGATGGCTGGGTGCCGAAGAGGTACTGAAAACAATCCAGGAAGAAAAGATAACCTTCTTTTTCGGCACGCCCACCATGTATAAACTGATAGTCAACTGCCCCACCTTAGAAAAATATGACACCAGCTCGCTGCGCCTGGCTTTCACCGGTGCGGCCAAGGTGCCCGCCGGCCTGTACGACGAGTTCCAGGCCAAGTTCAACCTATCCCTTGCCGAGGGTTACGGGTTAACTGAAACCTCCCCGGTAGTGACCGTTAATTTCACCGGTCAATCAGGCAAAAAAGGTTCCATCGGCAAACCGATCCCCGGCGTGGAAGTTAAGATAGTAGATTACGAAGGCCGGGAAGTTCCGCAGGGACAGGTGGGCGAAATAGTTGTACGCGGGCCCAATGTAATGAAAGGCTATTACAACCGTGAAGAGGAAACCAAATGGGCGCTGCGTAACGGGTGGTTGCATACCGGCGACTTGGCTTATGCCGACGAGGACGGGTACTTGTACATTGTTGACCGCAAAAATGAGCTGATCATACGCGGCGGCATCAATATCGACCCCCGGGAGGTTGAAGATGTACTCTACACCCACCCGGCCGTATTCGACGCAGCCGTGGTCGGCGTACCGGATGCCGTGATGGGCGAGGAGATTCTGGCTTTCATAATGCCCCGTGAGGGCAAGCAGCTGGACGAAGAGTCGCTGCGTCAATTCTGCCAGGGCAAGATGGCCAATTATAAAATACCGCGCTACTTCCGCATAGTCGGCAGCCTGCCCAAAACATCGTCCGGCAAGCTCATGCGCAAAGAACTGCATAACCTGATCAGCAGCTAGCATTTGCACAACAAAGCCCCCGGCATCTAACCGGAGGCTTTGTTTTTTTAATTCACCTGAGCGGGCTTTTCCCCCACTTCCACCGTCAGGTACATGTGCTGGTTTTCCCGGTAGACCAGCAGCAGTATTTTTTGTCCTACTTTAGTCTTCTTGATGCGTTCGGCCAGATCCTCGGCGTCCTTGACGGCCTGCCTGTCTATTTGCAGGATCACGTCGCCTTGGCGCAATCCCGCTTTATCGGCCGGGCTGCCGGGTACCACGCCCACTACAACGACGCCGTTGGTGTTAGGCAGCCCAAAGTATTCCGCCAGCTGAGGGGTAAGGCTGTGCATCTGTATGCCCAGCCAGGGCCTGATAACTTTGCCCTTGTGCATCAGGTCATCCAGCACGTCTTGCACCGTACGCGACGGGATGGCGAAGCCTATTCCCTGCGCTTGGGCCACCGCCGTGTTAATACCTACCACTTCTCCTTTTAAGTTCAGCAGCGGCCCCCCGCTGTTGCCCGGGTTAATGGCTGCGTCCGTTTGCAGCAGGTTCTTGTAATAGCGCCCTTCCACTGGTACCGGTCTGCCCTTGGCGCTGATAACGCCCACGGTCACGGTGTGGTCGAACCCGTAGGGGTTGCCGATGGCGATTACCCAGTTGCCTACCTCTATTTTTTCGGAGTCGCCCAGCTTGAGATACGGCAGGCTCTTGCCGGCCTGAATCTTCAGCACCGCCAGGTCCAGGTCGTAATCGGCGCCGACCAGCCGGGCGCTGTATTCCTTCTTATCGCCCCAAATGGTAACCGTTATCTTGTCGGCTCCGGAAATAACATGCTCGTTGGTTAAAATATACCCGTCGCTGGAAATGATAAATCCCGAACCCAAGCCCGTTTCGGTACGCGGCCGTTCCGGTATATTCGATCCGAAGAAGTACCTGAAGAACGGGTCGTTCCAAAACGGGTCCACGCTCATGCTGCGGGTCTTTTCCACGCTTATTTTAACCACCGCCGGCCCGGCACTCTTCACAATGTCAGCGATGGTGCTTGTACCCACTCCCGGCATGGCCTGCGCCACGCCCGGGTTGTCAGCGGGTAAGGATTCCACCGAGTTGCCGCTCAGGTCGTTTACCAGCAGGCAGCCACCCGCAAACATGATGCCGGCGACAAAGGCTAAAAGTCCCGTTAACAAAACAAGCCGTCTGATTTTTCCCGGCATATATACCCCTCCCCTCTTTTTAATTAACCCTGTTTTATCATAACAAAGAAAGCTTCTTTTTTCTACTGGTCAGAAGCAGTAATTGCCGCAAACTTTAAATAGGAACAAAGTGCCGTCTTAGCACCACCCCGGGCAATCGTTTTGTCAATCTGGCGGGGAGACCCCGTTCCACGACTATGGCGCTATACCAGCGGCCGGATAGATATTCAGAATATTAGAATTTTTTTTATCGGCATGTGAATTATTGCACTACCTTGCCGCGTAAGGTATAATTATAGTAGCGATTTTACTTTATTCACGGCTTTTGTGAAATTTTTAACTAAATTTACGGGTAAGGGGGATGTTTATAGAACATTTAGATGCCCTTAAAAACAGGCAGAAAGGTGGTGAATTCATTGTTTTTCAGAAAGGTAACCACAAAAAGCGGCGACAAAGAGTACACGTACTTGAAGCTTATTGAAAATTTCCGGGAAGGCAACAAAGTCAAACAACGGGTGATAGCCAACCTGGGCAACTTGGAAAACATGACCCCGGAAAAAGTGCAGTCTTTGATATCAGGCTTAAGCAAAATTTGCGGTCTCGATCCTCCTTCCTTCCAGCAGCTTACCAACAAGACGATTTTGGATTACGGCCAGGTTGCCGCCGTTGACAAGATATGGCAGATTTTGAACCTGGACACCCTGCTCGAACAAGCTGCAAACCAGGACGGTGATCCAACCCTCAAGCCGCTGGTGAAATTACTGGTGCTGAATCAAATAATTAAAAATCACCAGCGCCTCCCGCTGAACCTTTGGTGCAAAAAGCTGTACCTGCCGGAATTACAAGGCCTTGACGTAACCGAAGAAAGTTACAACGCTACCATTAAAAAGCTGATGACCCTGAAGGATAAGCTGGAGGACGGCATCCTGCAGGAGCTGCAAAAACAAAAACTCATCAATACAAACACCGTTTACTGCCACCTGGTGCGGGGTAAATTGCTCAGCCAAGCCAACTACGACGAGAGCAACTTTTTCGATTACAACCCCGTGGCGGAAAACATCGACTTGGCCATTTTGACTTCCCCGGAAGGCATACCCTTCAGGCACCGCACCTTCAACGGTCATTTCACGGACGGCGAAACCGTACCCCGGCGCCTGCGGGAACTGCAAAACAAGTTTAACATCAGCAACTGCGTTTTTGTGGGCGACCAGCACGTCATTACCGGAGAAAACATGCACCTGCTAAGCAGCTACGGTTACGATTACATCGCCGGCCTGGAAATATGGACCGTCCCGGAAGCCAAGTCCTTCCGCGAAGAGCTGCAGCAATCCACCGGAGATTTTCAAGAGCACTCCAACGGCCTGCTCTACATGGAAATCGACCGCGGGCCGGCAAGGTATCTCCTCTGCTACAGTCCCGCCCGGGCTGCGCGCAAGAACAAGGAACTGGAAGACCGGTTGGACTTCATTGAAAAGGAACTGGAAAAAATTAAGCACTGGGTGGCTAATAACTGCTCCAACAACCCGCGTTCCAATTTTTTCGCGGCCACGAACATTTTGCGCAACCACTACTGCAAACGCTACTTCAATTGCATATACGACGAGGAACGGCACCAGTTCACCTATCACCGAAAAGAAAAAGTAATTGAAGAACAAATGCAGTTTAATGGTAAATTTTTAATTAAGACAAACTCCCGCCGCTTAACGGCGCGGGAAGTAATTGACGCCTACACCGTGTTTTTAAAGCTGAGGCATAACTTCCGGCAAATGCGCGGGTATGACAGGTACCGGGATACGGACTTCAACAGGGAACTGATCAGCGGTCAAGTGCAGGTATGCGTTATTTCCTATTTGATTGAACAGTTAATGGAATTGATGCTGCTTCACAGGGGTGTAAAAATAAGCGCGCCTGCGGCGCTGGAAATACTGGAAGGCATTAAAATAAGCGTCGTCAAGGCTGGTACAAAAGAAATTTCCCTGATAACACCGGCTACCAGGGAACAAAGAGAAATACTGGGTGCTTTGTTCATAGATTACAACAAATTAAAAAGCAGGTTTGAGGGAGTGTCTTCTCAACTGGCCGCCACCAGATCTTGAGCACACCCCCCAAGCACCTGTTTGTAAGACAATAATTAAACTTAATATGGTCACTACCAATTGACCCGTTATTGATATGATATCATATATTACAACCCCTGGCAACACCTAAACACCGCGTATTGTCACTACTTTCTTAACCGAACGTAATGACAAATAAACCGGCCGAAAGGGGTGGTTATTCATGGAGAAATTATTGGAAAAGCGCGTCAAGGACGTCATGATTCCCATAAATGAATACCCCACGATCTCCGCGGAAGCTACCTTGAAGGATGCCGTGCGGGTTATGCGCAATTTTTTCGAAACGCAGAACCAAAAACCGCCTGCAGGTCCCGTGCAGGTGTTTGTAGTGGAAGATAATGAACTGGTAGGCATCTTCGGCATTTCCGAATTACTTACCGCCGTCGAACCCCAATTTCTCAAAGGAGTCGCCTACATCGGCATGAAAATGCCCAGCTCCTGGGCCATTCCTGTTTTTTGGGACGGTCTTTTTACCGAACGCTGTATGGAAATCGCCTACAAACGGGTCAAGGAGTTTATGTATCCCATAGAACACCATATTGATGTCAACGACACTCTCCTGAAGGCTTCTTACTCCATGGCCAAGTACAAAACCGACGCCGTTTCGGTGAAAAGCAACGGCCGCCTGGTAGGCGTAGTCAGCAGCATCGATGTCTTCAGAGAAATCTCACGCATTGTCATGCACGACGAGCTCGCCTTGAGCGCCAGGAATGCCGCCCGGAGCCAGTGGATGGATAAATTGGCCCTGGAAAGCTCTTAGCACTGCCGTTCCCGCTGCCCGGCAGCCCGCGCGCAAAAAGTTCCCCGGCCCACCGGCCGGGGAACTTTTTTGTGAAGTGTTAACAAAAGGTCAGGTTTATTCCTTGGTACGATTCTCCGTCGCCCTGGCGGCGCTCCTTTCCAAAGCCTTGTTAACGGGAATGAACGCCACGGCGAAGGCGATGCCGAACAGCAAGGTAGCGGCAATGGTTATGGTTTCGGGATAAATGTACCAGAGAATCATGTAGGCAGAACTCATGACCAGGGACATCAACATCAGCGGAAAAGCTACTTTGAAGAATCTGATGAAGGTGATGTGGCTGCCCCGTTTTTCCGCCATACCGATGACCACAACGTTGGCGGAAGCGCCGATAATGGTCCCGTTGCCGCCCAGGCAGGCGCCCAGCGACAGCGACCACCAGAAGAAATTCAAAACACTGGGGTCGCTTACCCCCATTAACTCGCCCATGTCCTTGATCAGCGGAATCATGGTGGCCACAAAGGGGATGTTGTCCACAAAGGCCGAAGCAATACCGGAAAGCCACAGTATCAACATGGCGGTGGGTATCATCACGCCCCCGGTGATTTCCAGGGAAGCCTCGGCGATGGCTTCAATGACGCCCACTTTTTCCAAACCGCCGACCAGCACGAACAGTCCTACGAAGAAGAATATTACCGGCCACTCCACGGCGTGCAGCGCGTGTTCGGGGTCCTCCCGGGTGATCAGCAGCAGCAGGCTGGCGCCGCTCATGGCGATGACCGAAGATTCCAGGTGCACGTACTGGTGAATGGTAAACCCGAATATGGTCAGCCCCAGCACCAGCAGGCACTTGCGCAGCAGCCGCATATCCTTCAACTCGTCGTACTCATTCAGCTCCATAATGGATTTTTGCCGTTCGGGATCGG
The DNA here is from genome assembly GCA_913064925.1 of uncultured Peptococcaceae bacterium. Classification (GTDB taxonomy): domain Bacteria; phylum Bacillota; class Desulfotomaculia; order Desulfotomaculales; family Desulfallaceae; genus CAJYBN01. The sequence goes on along the minus strand of CAJYBN010000023.1, from coordinate 15,092 downwards.
TAACCAGCTGATTGCGGTATATCAACCGGAGCAAGGTCAAAGTGGCCACGTAAATTACCACCACGATAGGGGTCAGGTTGATAATGAAGTCCATAAATCCCAGGTGCGTGGCGCTGCCGATCATGATGTTGGGCGGGTCGCCGATGAGGGTGGCGGTGCCGCCGATGTTGGAGGAGATAATTTCCGCTATTAAAATCGGGATGGGACTGATGCGCAGTTTTTGGGCAATGGCGAAGGTGACGGGCACAATCAGCAGCACCGTGGTGACGTTATCCAGCAGCGCCGACAAAACCGCCGTCACCAGCGAAAGCGCAGCCATTATTTTTAACGGCTGGCCCTTGGAGCTTTTGGCGGCCTTAATGGCCAAAAATTCAAACACGCCGGTCTGGCGCGTAATGCCCACGATGATCATCATGCCCACCAGCAGGCCGATGGTGTTGAAGTCTATGGCATGCACGGCCTCTTCAGGGCTTAGTATTTTGGTTACCGCAATAAGAGCCGCCCCCACCAGGGCAATGACCGCCCGGTGAATCTTTTCCGATACTATGATGGCATAAGTAATGATAAAGACTGCACTAGCAAAATAAATCTGTATGTGCTCCGGCAAAGCAACATCCTCCTTTAAAGGTGTTAAATTATTGTAAATAAATAAAGTTATTCGTCAAACAGAAATTAAAATCCTTTTCGCCAAATGCAGCCTCACCCCTTGGATCAACACAATTAGCTAAGTGATTTAATGTGAAATAATTAACATAGACCACAAACAAAAATAAACCGCGGTAACCTTATAGTACCATAAACGCTATTGTGGAGACAAGTATGATTATAGCAGCAGATCAGATAAATTAAGAATAAAACCCCCTTCGGCAAATCAAAGGGGGTTTAGTGTATTGATAAACAGCTCAGCTTAGGCCAGCGGCAGTGGCCGCGCTACTTGCCGCCGGTAAAGGGAGCGAGAACGTTATAAGGGGAAACTATACAGTAATCCAACGCCCAAGCGTCGGTGGACAGGTCAAAGGCAATGGCCATCAGCTGGGTGAAGAACAGCACCGGAATGTAGTAATTGGTACCGTGCAGCTGGTTGACCCGCTGCTGGTAGGCGTCCAGGTTCATTTGGCACATGGGGCAGGGCGTGGCTATTACCTGCGCCCCTCCCTCTGCGGCAGAGGCAAAAATTTTACGGCTGGAATCCACCACTATGTCCGTAGCCGCAAGGGCGTTGGAACTGCCGCAGCAGCGCGCCTTCATGGGAAACTCCGTAGCCGCTGCACCCAGCGCCTCTATGAGCCGGTCCATAAACACAGGGTATTCCGGGTCGTCAAACTCGTAAGGGATAGCCCGCACGGTCTGGCAGCCCACATAACCGGCCACCTTTAACCCATCCAGCGGCCGCTTGACCATCTGAGCCACTTTTTCCAGGCCGGCGTCGTTTATGACCACTTCCAGGAACTGGCGCACGCGCAGCGAACCCTCGTATTTTAAGCCTCCCGCGGCCAGGGCCTCGTTGGCGACGGCCCGGAAGTGCTCGTCTTCCTTGAACCGTTTATTGGTTATGGCTAAGCTGAGGTAGCAGGAGCTGCAGCCCACCACCACATCCAGGCCCATGGATTCAGCGATGGCCAGGTTGCGCGCGGCCATTACCTGCTGGGTGAAATCACCCACCACGCTGGAAACCACCGTGGCACCGCAGCAATTCCAATCGGGTATTTCCTCCAGGTGCATGCCCAGTGCTTCCGCCACGGCCTTGATGGACTTTAAATTGGCCTGGGCGGTAGCTTCCATGGAGCACCCGGGATAAAAACAGTACTTCATGCTCTGGCCTCCTTCCGCTGCAGTTCCTGGGCCTTATGGATAATCTTTTTCAAATCGCCCAATCCCCTGACTTTTTTGGGGGGCAGCAAAGGCAGCCGCTTGTGCTTGAGCATATTCATGCCCACATCCTTCATGGCCAGCGCCTTCTTAACCTCGTCCAGCCCCCGGATCAGGTAATATCGCGCCGTCACGCCCCCTTCAAACACCTTGCCCCGCCCGGCCACTTCAGCCCAAAAGGCCTTATAGAAAGCAGCCTGCGGGTATTGGTCGTAACCCTGCTCGATGGCGTACTTTTTCAGGTCGTGCATGACGTCCACCAGGGGCACGCCCCGCGGGCAGCGCGCCTTGCAGGTGCAGCAAGACGTGCAGTACCAGAACGTGTTGGCGCTCAGCACCTCCTCTTTTTTACCCAGCTTAATCAGGTTAAACAGCTGTCTGGGCGAGTAATCCATGATCTCGCGGGTGGAGCAGGCCACGGCGCACATGCCGCACTGCATGCACTGCTTGATATAATAACCATTCTCCAAACTGTAAATCTCCCGGGCAAAACTCAAATCATACTTAACAGGTTCTGTTAAGGTATTTTTCTGCTCCATAAAAGAACATTGCTCCTTTTCTATTTTTTAAAGGAGTTGCAGGACGGCTCGCGTAAAGCGGCCGTCCTTTCTATCTATTATCCTTTCTATCTATCACTGGAAGTCTTTCATCGGGTTGGGACCCAGTTCCTCCAGATCTTCAGCAAATTTATCGAGTATTTCCGGGATCTTGTCGTAGTCCATAATGCTTACCGTAATAGCCCGCACGCGCTCCGACTCCAGGCCCAGGCGGTCCAGCGTTTCGGATACCTTGGACAGGCGGTACTCCGCCAGTTCGCTGCCCTTTATGAAGTGGCACTGGTAATCGTCGCCGTGCTTGCAGCCCATCAGCAGTACTCCGTCAAATCCCTTGGCCATGGCATCGTTCACCCACACCAGGTTCAGCGAACCCAGGCAGCGCACGGGTATGATGCGCACCCACGGGTTGTACTGCAGGCGGTTGATCCCCGCCATGTCCAGGGCCGGGATAGCGTCGTTTTCGCAAGCGAAGACAAGAATCCTGGGCTTTTCTTCTAATTCCTCGGGCACTTCAATGGCTTTGACCATGTTGCCGATCATGGGCACCGAGTAGTTCTTAAAGGAAATGATCCTTTCGGGACAGGCGCCCATGCACGTGCCGCACCGCCTGCAGCGGGTGGGGTTGGGCAGCGGGTTGGCCTTTTCGTCCTCGTTGATGGCGCCGAAGGGGCATTCCTCGGTGCAGCGCTTGCACTGCGTGCAGCGGGTCATGTTGAATTCCGGGTAAGACAAGTCGCCGGAACGCGGGTGCACCGCTTCGCCTTTAGCGGTGGCCTCGACGCACTGGATGGCCTTCAGGGCCGCGCCGGTGGCGTCCTCCACTGCCGACAGCATATCCATGGGCGCCCTGACCACACCGGCGGCATAAATGCCGGTGCGCCTCGTCTCATACGGGAAGCAGATATAGTGGGAATCAGGGAAACCGTATTTCAACGGGGGCAACTCCGGCCCCTGCCTGTAATCCAGGTTCAGCAGGTTGGCTTTGATGACGGGCGGCAGCTCCACCTTGGGCTCGTCGGAAGCCGCCGCGGCTTCTTCTTCCGCCGGCTCGTTCAGCTGCACCACTTCGCCAAGCGCGGCGGTGGGCACCATGCCGTTGGCCAGTACCACCAGGTCAAATTCGTCCGCAATAGACTTGGTGCCCATAGTGTGGTCGTCAGCTTCGATAGTCAACTTGCCGTCTTCCTCGCTAATATCGGTGACGTCGGCTTTAATGAAGATAATGCCTTCCTGCTGGGCTTTCTTATAAAAGTGCTCGTACTGCCCGTTGGCGCGAATATCCTTGTAGTACACGTAAACGCTGGCTTCGGGATTCTTTTCCTTGATGTAAAGGGCCTGTTTCATCGACTCGATGCAGCAGGCCGCCGAGCAGTAAGGCAGGTGTTCCTGGTCCCGGGAACCGGCGCACTGGATGAAGGCCACCTTGCCGGCTTCCAGCTTACCTGCAGCCGCCATTTCCTCTAAAGCAGCCTGGGTGATTACATTTTCATACTTACCGTAACCCAGGTGGGCCAGCTTTTCGGGGTCGTACGGCTTGGCACCCGTGGCCAGCACGATGGCGCCCACCCGCTCCTGTACGGTGCTGTCGTTTTGCTTGATGGTGACGTTGAACATTCCCGGCGCGCCGGCGGTTTTTTCAATGGTGGCCGAAGTATAAATCTTGACGCCGGCATCCTGTACGGCTTTAATTAAGCCGGGGATGCAGTTTTCTTCCAGTTCGGTGAAAGGCGGCTTTAAGGGCACTTGCTTGTACATTTTACCGGCATAGCCGCCCAGCTCGGCTTCTTTTTCCACCAGCACCGTTTTATAACCGGCCCTGGCCGCGTCCAGCGCCGCCGTCAACCCGGTCAGGCCGCCGCCCACCACCAGGATGGCCTTGGACATGTCCTCCACCAGGTAGGGCTCGGGCAAATTCATATTCTTTTGCTTGGCCAAGCCCATGCGCAGGTTGTCCTCGGCCAGCATCTGGGTATCCTCGTCGTTGGCCGGGTGACACCAAATGACCTGCTCCCGCAGGTTTACCCTTTCCACGATTTTGTCGGACCCGAAGTTAAACACGTCGTAGTTGACCCGGGAGGAACACCCGGCAATCACCACCGTGTTGACTCCTTCCGCCTCGATGTCCTTTTTAATCAGTTCCACGCCTTCTTTGCCGCACAGAAAATTATTGGTTTTGCAAATGTCGACTTTGTATTCTCCAGCCGCCACCTTGGACAAAGCTTCAATGTCCAGGGCATCCCCAATTCCGCAGCCTGTGCAAATGTAAACGCCTATCTTCTTCTCCATTATTGTTGCCCCCTCACCGTAGAATGGATCGCCTTAAGCGCTGTAGCGGTAGCATCCCTGACAGCTGAGGCAACATCCAACGGGTGTTTAACGCATCCAGCAGCATATATGCCGGAATCAGAGATCAGGAAGCCGTCCTCATCGTAGGACACATCGGCAGGCACCTTGGATGCCGCAGTGGATGGCGCCATGCCGGTGGCCAGCACCACCAGGTCGAACTTTTCCTCCCGCACCTTTTGGGCTTCCTGGTCCTCGGCTATTACCACCAGTTCCTTGGTGGACGGGTCTTCCTTGACTTCACCGGCTTTGCCTTTAATCAAGGTAATGTTGGCCTCTTCCTGCACCTTGGTGAAAAAGTCCTCGTATTTGCCCCGCGCTCTGATGTCGATATAGTAAATGCAAATCTTGGCATCGGGGTACTGCTCGCGCACATAGGTGGCGTGCTTCAGCGAAGCCAGGCAGCAGACCGAAGAACAGCAGTGCAGGTGATTCTCGTCCCGCGAGCCGGCGCACTGGATGAAGGCCACGCTGTTTATTTCCTTGCCGTCGGACGGGCGCACGATCTTGCCCTTGGTGGGTCCGTTCGGCGCAGCCAGCCTTTCCATCATCACGTTGGTAATGACGTTGTCGTACCTGCCAAACCCGTAGTAGCTAAGCTTGGTTGCATCGTAGGGCTCCCAGCCGGTGGCCCAAATTATGGCGCCCACGTTCAGCTTGACGTTTTTCGGCTGCATGCTCAGGTCAATGGCTTGATACTCGCATACCTCGGCACACTTGCCGCAGCCCGCGCCCTGGCAGGACTGATCGTCGATAACGTACTTCATCGGGAAGGCAAACTCGTGGGGCAGGTAAATGGCCTTGGTCTTATCCAGACCGTAATTAAACGCGTTGGCCCTTTCCGCCGGGCACGCTTCTACACACTTGCCGCACCCGGTACAGTTTTCATTCACGTAGCGGGGATTTATTTTTACGGAAACTTCGTAATTGCCTTCCTGGCCGGAAATTTCCTCAACCTCCGCCATGGTGAAAAAGTGAATCCGGGGGTTCTTCTTGATCCTCTGGAAGTTTATTTCCAGACCGCAGTTCGGCGGGCACAGCTTGGGAAAATACTGGTTTATCTGCGTTACCTTGCCGCCCAGGTACGGGTTCTTCTCTACAATGTAGACTTCGCAGCCCACTTCCGCGGCTTCTACGGCCGCGGTCAGGCCGCTCATTCCTCCTCCTACAACCAAAATGCTTTTATTTGCCATAAATTTATCACCACGCCATTCTCCATTTTGACTTGCCTTTAACCGGAATGCAAAAAAACTCCAGGCGGCCTTATAAGAACGCCTGGCATTCGGTCCGATTATCAATAAACCACCCAATCCCCACAGATGCGACTCAACCGGGATAATTCCGGCACTGGCCGTGTACCGGCACAGCGCACGGGCCCGTGGCCAATGGCCACGGGCCCTCCTTGCGCCGTGGATGGCACATGCGAAGAGTTACTTGATCTCGGCCGGACATGAGGGTGAGATCAGTTCTTCATCTAATTAGCCCACGTTTAAACGAATAATTGGCTTCTTGAATACATCCCACTCGCCGGTATTGGGATCCCACTTCATGTTAACGAAGCAGAGCCAGTTTTCTTCGTCCAGCTTGGGCTTGTCGGCGCGGAAGTAGTAGCCGGGCCACCTGGTTTCTTCACGGAACATAACGGCACGTATATGGGCTTCAGCCTGCCAGGTACGGTGGATGTTTTCCCAGCAACGCATGAGCTCATGCAGGTCCTGGGCAGCCAGTTTCTCGGAGTCTTCCTTCAGGAATGTAAGCAGTTCCATAGCCCTTTCCAGGCTGGGCTTGTTGGTCGAGAAGTTGGAGCTTACGCCGCCAACATACTCGTCCATAAGCTTCTGCAGGCGGAACATATACATCTTGGGCTTGATGTAGTACGGGTTGACTTCCGGATTGGTGGTATAGTCTTTATGCTGTTCGTAGAGCTCCAGCGGCTTGTAGGTACGCGCCTTCAGTTCTTCCACCTTGGCCATGTCTACGTTGGGCTGGGTGTTGTTTTCCACGATGAACTTGATGGCCGCCTTGGCAGCGATACGCCCTTCCGCGTGGGAACCGGAGGAGAACTTGTGGCTGGTAGCACCGGATGCGTCGCCGGCGGCAAACAAGCCCTTAACGGTGGTCATGTTGCAGTAACCCCAGAAGTATTCAGGAGGTGCAATATCCTCGGGGCCGCTCACCCAAGCACCGGAGGCGCCGGAGTGCGAGCCGATGAAGTAAGGCTCGGCAGCAGCGATTTCGGAGGACCTTTCCTCAGGCTGGATGTTGGTGGCCGCCCACAGCAGGGCCTGGGAAATAGTCATGTCGAGGAAGTCTTCCCAAGCTTCGGCTTCCAGTTCCTTCATCTTCTTCTTGAAGGCCTTGGGATCGTCCTTGTAAGCTTCGGCCAGCTTGGCGATGGCTTCTTCGGTCCTCATGAAGATGGGGCCCTTACCTTCCATTACGTCAAGCATGCCGAGGTAGTTACGCAGGTTGGCCGGAATCGGCTTGACCAGACCGTAGGGCGCCCAGTTCTGCAGCTCGTCCCTGCGCTCCACCATGTACTCGCCGCCGAACGCGTTGGTAGCCCTGGACTTGAAGAGCAGGAACCACGCGCCGACCGGGCCGTAGGCGTCTTTAAAGCGGACCGGAATGAAGCGGACTTCCTGGCAGGTCATTTCGGCGCCGGCCCTAATGGTGAAGTATGCGCTGGAACCGGTGCTGAAAGGAGGATACCAGGAACGGCCCAGACCTTCACCGGTGGAACGAGGCTTGAACACGCCTACCGCGCCGCCCATAGCAGCCAGCACAGCCTTGGCCTTGAAGACGTAGAACTTGTTTTCGCGGACGCTGAAACCAACCGCGCCGGCGATTCTATCGCCATCCAATAAGGGCTCGATGATGAAGATGCGCTCGTAAATATTATCCATACCCAGAGCGTTCTTGGCAGCTTCAGCCACGATGACCTTATAGGATTCACCGTTGATCATGATCTGCCAGCGGCCCTCGTTCACATACTCGCCGTTTTCATCCTTCCAAATAGGCAGGCCCCACTTTTCAAACAGGTGCACGGTGCTGTCAACGTGACGGGCAATGTTGTAAACCAGGTCGTCCCGGGCAATGCCCATCAGGTCGTTTCTTACGTATTCCACATACTGCTCGGGGGTGTTTTTGCCTTTGCCAATACCGAGATACTGGTTGATGGCGGACAGACCCATGGCCACCGCGCCGCTCCTGTCCAGAGCAGCCTTGTCAACCAGGGTAACCTTCAAACCGTGCTTCTTTGCCCAGTAAGCCGCTTCCACTGCCGCCCCGCAGGCCGCCATGCCGCCGCCTACGATCAAAAGGTCAGTAGTAACTTCAACAGTTTCAAAATTCATCGGCATTTATATTAACCTCCTCCGTAAAGTTCTTGTAAAAATCTATCTGGGATAAAAGCTTACTTCTTGAGGGTAGGAACTGCATCCAGTAACAGGGATGCCGGTTCGGTAAACAGAGCCGGGCTGTTCAGGTCGCCGTCGCCTTCCGGGTACCCGCCGTTAGGAACCGCGGTGCCTTCTTCAGTGGTCCTGATGGGGAATTTAAAGCGCTTGACCATGCCATTCCGGAACTTAATGGTCCACATAATATTATCCGAACCTCTCAGAGGAGTCACGCTGGCGCCCATGGGGACGAAGTCAGCATAGCCGCGCAGGTCAATAGCTTGCTGCGGGCAGGCCTTGGCGCAGCAAAGGCACTCCCAGCAATACCAGGGGTCACGGTTGTAAGCCTTCATTTTTTCTTTATCCAGCACCATCAAATCGTTGGGACATGCGTACATGCAAGCAGTTTTATCCTGGCCTTTGCAGCCGTCACATTTTTCATTTAAAACAATCGCTGGCATTAATTCAACCTCCCGTTCCCAATTTAAATTAAATACTGCTTGATGGCAGACAGCATCACGCGCTGATGCCGCAATGTTAGAGATCAAGTAATTACCGGAGAAAAACTATAACCCTTTCTCTCCCTTAAACAACTGCATCAGCATTTCTGTAATCGCGCTTCCGGTGTAACCGCATACACCCAAGCCTTTTCCCCGACCACCTCCTTAGCTACCGGTCCGGTAGCAAACTTCTCGGCAAACCAGGATTTGGTGAACTCCGGCACCCCGAGTTGGCTTGTGGATGCCGTAGTTTTAACCGTGCTTTTCCGGCATGAGCGCACTTGTGAATACAATCTCTATAAGAAACCGCTTACTTATGCCCGCCGGTACACCCGCTGCCCGCAGGCCAACTGTATACACTTGTATTCATTCGACGTAAGCGGGCCGGCTCCTTCTTTTGCAGGTGATAAAATTTGTTCTTTTTTACGCCAAATTTCATCCCGGTTTGTTTATCCGGCCTTTGCAGCAGCCCTGCCGGCATAATGCTTTAGCGAGGTGAACTACCCCTCCCTTCGCTCCGCGAAAGCCAAGGGGCTTCCTAAACGAAACGAATTCGTGGGTTTCCTGCTTCATCGTAGACCTAACGGCCCAGCTCCACAGGCGTAACTTTCCGTGGTTCCCACGGTAGGGAAGCTTTTAAGCCGCTTCCGGGGCCAAAGCTCTCTTGAGAATGTTTCGGGCCGCGTTTATGTCCCGGTCGATCACCAGGCTGCAAATATCAGCCTGGCTGAAACGGACTTTAGATTGTTGATTAAAGCCTGGGTGCACCCGGCGGGTGGAGTGCACCCAGACGCATATTGCTGTTGTTAGCCGCTTACTTCTGCAAATTGGGGGGCATATCCTCGTATGCGCCCTTCTTGATTTCCACTTTTTCCGCCGTTTTGTAGTATTCGCGCAGTATTTCCATGACCTCGGGGCGCCCGAATTCCTTGGGAATGTCCTCGCCCTCCTGCATCATGCGGCGAAACTTGGTACCGCTGATCACACAGCGGTCTTCCGGGCCGTGCGGGCAGGTGCGCTGGCTGGCCATGCTCTGGCACTTGTAGCAGTAGAAGGTCCAGGCGATCAGCATGGGCCTCAGCTCAAGGGCGCCGGGCCACAGCTCGTCAAATATCTTCTGGGCATCAAACGGCCCGTAATAGTCGCCCACGCCGGCATGGTCGCGGCCCACGATCAAGTAGCTGCAGCCCCAGTTCTGCCGGAACACGGCGTGCAGCAGGGCCTCGCGCGGACCACCGTAACGCATTTCCATGGGATACACGCCGAGGGCGATGCTTTCCTTCGGGAAGTAGTGCTCGACCAGCGCTTCGTAGCACTTGACGCGCACTTCGCCCGGGATGTCGCCGGGTTTCAGTGCGCCGACGATGGCGTGGATGAAGCAACCGTCCACCATACCGCTCTCCAAAGCGAACTTGCAGAGGTACTCGTGCGAACGGTGCATGGGGTTACGGGTTTGGAATGCAACGACACGGGACCAGCCTTTGGATTCAAAAAGCTGGCGCGCTTGTTCGGGATAGAGGTAATACTTGGGGTACTTCTGGGGGTAAATGCCTTCGTTGACTACCTTGACGGGGCCGCCCAGGTTGTACTCCCCTTGGGCCATAACCTTGGCCACACCCGGGTGTCCTTCGGCGTCCAGGGTTTTGAACACTTCACGGCACTCGGCTTCTTTATCGTAAGTAAAGATATCTTCCACCTTCATGGTGGCGTAAAGCTCGTTGGACTCTTTGTCGTACAGGGCTACTTCCATGCCTTCCTTGAGGCCGATGGCGTCCTTATCCGCCTGGGAAATGGACAGGGTGACGGGCATGGGCCACATGGTGCCATCGGTCATTTTAAGGTCATAAACGCATCCGGTATAGTCGTCTTTCCTCATAAAACCGTCAAGGGGCGTAAACGCGCCGATGCCCAGCATTAGAATGTCGGACGTTTCCCTCGAGCTCATGTAAACCTTGGGTAAGCTTTGCGCCCGCTTGATTTCCGCTTCCCTTTCTTCGCCGTAAAGAAGCAGGGGTTTTAGTTTCCCTTCCGGACCATGCGGTTTGGGTAGTGCCATATGTGTTTCCCTCCTATAGTATTTATTTAATTTTACAACCAAGGAACAAAGTTCCCCTGGGCAAACCTAATCTCCACGCTCCCGCTTTTCTCGTCTACCGGCATGATAAGAAACACGCTGCAGCTAACCTGTGAAATTGTACTCAAAAATAGAAATTAGACAGAGAGGCGTACTCTTCCTTCTTTTTTGCTAGAGGAAAGAATAATTTATTTTACCAAACGCTACAAATCCGCGCCAATTGTGAATATATGCACATAAAAGCCGCTTATAAGGTCTTGTTTTTCCACAGGCACCACCTGCTACCATTACAAATATAACATGAAACTCAGTTGTTGACAAGCCAGTTAGTAAAAATAATCACATGCTCACCGTGTATCAGCTAGCGGAAAGCATGAGGGAGAAAAAAAGATGTAAAATAAAAACGGAAACGCCTGTAATGGTTTGTCAACGGCTAGGGGACGTCAAAATGACGTTCTCTTGAATTTTTCCACGTAGCTTTCCAGCAGTTCGCTGTGCCCTTTTTCCAGGAATTCCTTCATTACCCGGGGGCGCCGGTACCTGGCCCCCTCGGTTACAATGCTCATAACCAGGTGATTGACGTAAGGTACAAAGGTATACTGGCTGTCCACTACCGGCGCGGGAACAAAAAACGATTCCAGCTGCCCCAGGTCGGCCGTCAACAGGTGCAGCAGTTCCTGCGGCTTCTTATGCCGGCTGTTGGTGACCCGTACCCGGCTACAGCGGGGGAGCTTGAATTCAACTATCTCCCTGGGCAGCTCAATGCCATGTTCGGCGCGGTACTTTTCCGCCAGCCTTTCCATATTGCGGCGCGCAACGTCGCCCTCATCACCCCGGCTGAACAGCCCGTAAATCCGGCAGGTAAAGGGGCGTACTTCGTAAATGCTGCAGTTATTGTTTTCATCCAAAAAAGGGCAGCGCTGGTTGATATCTACCAGCTCAAGGAAATAATAACGCACTGCCCCGGCAATGAAATCGGGCCATTTTTCCGGCATGTTTTTATTTATATAGCGAAACGCGTGCAAAAATTCCACGATGTAAGCGGGCCACGGCACCGTGCAGCAGGTGGCGCAGCGCTGGCACTCGGTTTGAGGAATCTTGTCGTATAAGCTTGTCAACTTCCGAAACAAACCGTTGTCCTCAGCCTGGCTCACTGCTTGATGAATTTTAACCAGGGGCAGCATGGCAAGCATCATCTCCTTCTGTAAAGCGCGGATTGTTTTTTAACTGCAATAAATCTTCGTCAACAAAAAAGTTGTTTTTCCCTTTAATCTCATTATAATCTAATGTATAATAACCCGGTCCCGCCGCAGGGGGCGCCCGGCTTGCCGCCGGAGGCGGGTTGCAGTATGGTTGCAGTATGATATTTAAAACCGGGCGGGTGATATGAGATGATCGTGTTAAGTTTCCTGCTGATCTTCAGCGGCCTCTGCGTTATCGTTGCCGGCGTGTTCATGTTCACCCTGCACGTGACGCAAACGGGCAAATGGCCCGGGTTCTCCCCCAGGCAGTGGAACCCGCGGGCCAAAAGATGCATACTGGTAACAGGCTGCGGCCTGCTACTGCTCTGCGGGGGTTTGCTGGCCGGCTACGGCATTTGACGGCGGCGCTACCCCGCCGCTCTCGAGCGGCCGTTGTCGGCAAAAAAAATCCCGTCACTGGCGACGGGTTTGTTTGGACAATCAGCTAAATACCTTTAGCTTACACACAACCGGTAGGCTTGGGCAGACCCGCCAGCTTGCAGGCACCCTTAGCCGGTCCGGACGGAAACAGCTCGTAAATCTGCTTCAAGCTATAACCCGTTTGCTTGCACAATTTCCTTACCATGGGAGCCACCTGGAACTGTTTGTAGTAGTCCCGCAGATAATTAATTACTTTCCAGTGGTCTTCGGTAAGCTCTTTAATCCCTTCGGATTCAGCAAATGCTTTGGCTACTTCTTCGTTCCATTCCTCGGGATTAACCATGAAACCGTCTTCATCAAGTTCGATTTTTTTGCCGCCCATCTCTAGATAAGGCAACAACACTCACCTCCAAAATGTTTGCTAATAATAAATGTTACTTTTCCCCTAAAAATTTTTCTTTAGTTTTTTATTTTTAGGGCAAAATACTTTCTTCTTCATGCAATATATTATCATCCTATTCACAGTAGTGCAACATGTTCATCCGCTAAAATTACCCGTCAAATTACTCAAAGCTGCTCAAAAAAGAAATTTCTTTCCACCGCCAAATCTTCCCGCCGGCCGTTCCTATCGCATTTTTCCCGCGGGACACATGCCGCCCCGCGGTCAGTTTTTACCACCCCCGCATAAAGGGTATCATAAAGGGTATTATCAATTAAACATAAATACGACAGGCCGCCCTCGATTCCTGCATGCTTGTGAAAAAGTTATCATCTAAAATTACTCGCCCGGCGCCGGACGCGTGGTGCAAATCATAGTGAAAAATTATACATAAGCTGGCCGTACACAACCTGCCAAAAAAACATTTACTGTAGTGGTAAAAAAGTGTTGCCAATTCAACCCGGTAGATATTATAATTAGAGAAAGTTAAATATTGCACAAATAAATTACCCATGCCCGCCGGCCATCCAGCCCTTACATACACGCCAAGGTAACGACAAAAATAAACAAAAAGAGGGGGGCTGCCAAAATACAAATATAATTTTTATATGTCTTTGTGAAAGTTCGTTCAATTGCATATCTAAATAATTAGTAAATTAATTCACATTGCTGCTTTAAGGAGGTTAAAAAATGGAAGCGCAAGCTCAGGAGAAAATCGTCGGCCTGGCTCAACCCCGGGAGGGCTTCATAGCCCAGTTTTTAAGGGAGCGCAAGTGGTTCCTGGTGGCGGCCATAGCCGCTGCAGCCATTTGCCTGATGCCCACCCCCGAAGGGTTATCTGTGGAAGGGAAATACGCGCTGGGACTCATGGCTTTCGTGGTCATATGCTTTTTTACCGAAGCCATTCCCCTCCCCGCAGTGGCGCTAATCATCGGATCATACCAGGTAGTCATGGGGCTGACCCCGTTCCGGGATGTGCCCAAAACTTTTATGAACGACGCCGTCGGGTTCATCATGGGGGCATTGATGATCGGTTCCGTCCTGGTGCGCTACGACATCCACAACAAAATTGCCTTGGGAATCCTGAACGTGGCGGGTACCAACGTTAACCGGGTGGTGCTGGGCATCATCACCTTTTGCGCGTTCAGCGCCGGTTTCATCTCGGAACACGCCACCGCCACCATCATGCTTCCCGTGGGCATGGGAATTGTCGCCCTATCCGGGGGCATCAACAAAGTGCCCCGGCTGGGCAAGCTGCTGATGCTTTCCATCGCCTACGGGTGCGTCATTGGCGGCCTGGCTTCGCCTTCCGGCGGTGCCCGCAACGCCTTGATGATCGGCTTCTTGTACAAGTACGGGATCAGTATCAGTTACGGCCAGTGGATTATCATGGCCATGCCCTTCACCATCATCATGATACCCGTGGTGGCATTCTGGTTAACCAAGTTGTTCAAACCGGAGGTCAAAGACCTATCCAAAGCCGTGGAAGAAATTAAGAAGGAAATGGCCGCAGCCGGCCCCATGACTTCCCAGGCCAAGCTCGCCCTGGGCCTGTTCCTGGCGGTGCTGATGCTGTGGATCACCGCCAGCGAAGACCTGGGCCTGGGCAATATCGCCATCATGGGCGCCATTGTGGCCATGATACTGGGGCTGGTGGACTGGAAGTACCTGCAGGAACAAACGCAGTGGGGCGTGGTCATACTGTACGCCGGCGCCATTTCCATGGGGGCCCTGCTGGCCGGTACCGGCGCCGCCCTGTGGCTGGCCCAGAAATTCCTGGCCCTGGCCGGCATGATGGGTATCGAGTCCGGCCTGCCGCTGCTGGCAGCCACCACCACCATCACGGCATTGACCACCAACACCATGGCCGACGGTCCCACCGTAGCCGTGCTGGGTCCCATCCTGCTGCAGGTAGCCGAACTGGCCAAGACGTCGCCCGTGGCCATCGGTATAGCCACCTCGCTGGGCGCGGCGTTTGCCTACCTGTTGATCATCGGCACCCCGGCCAATGCCATCGTGTATGGTCCCGGCTACCTCAAGGCTTCGGATTACATCAAGGCGGGCTTCCCCCTGTTCGTAATCTCGCTGCTGCTGGTGGTGTTCGGCCTGGCGGGGTTCTGGTGGAAGATCCTCGGGGTGTGGTAACGCGGCTCGCCGTTGCCGCACCCGCCGGCACGCTGCCGCAGTCGAAAATAAAGTGTTTCCTGCCGGGCTGGCGCGCGCGTCCTGCGCGTTCCTCCCGGTTTCGCTCCTTCGCTGCGCCAAGAGTTGTTACCCGGCGCTCCGTACG
>CAJYBN010000022.1 GCA_913064925.1 uncultured Peptococcaceae bacterium | reverse complement strand
TAACTTTTTTGCTGCTTTGCCAATGCTTAACAGTTCCATAATTTTATTGTAGTCGTTTTTTATATTTTATAATGTATTGTCGAAATTTCGGTAACTGCTGTTTACCTCCCGGCCAGCGAAGCGAATTTTTTCATCACTACGTGGGTCATTTTTTTGGGTTTAACAATCACCAAAATGGTGTCGTCGCCGCCCACCGTGCCGACAATTTCCGGCCACCCCGCGTTGTCTACAGCGGATGCCACTCCCTGGGCTTCGCCCGGCAAGGTTTTAATGATGACGAGATTTTCACTGCTGTCCAGTGAAACCACAGAATCCCGGAAAAGTCTTTTCAGCCGGTCCTCGTTGCGCGGGTTTACCGTCTCTCCGGGCACCGCGTAGCGGGAAACGCCCGCACTGCCCGGTATCTTAATCAGGCCCAGTTCTTTAATATCCCTTGACACCGTAGCCTGGGTCACGGAAAACCCGGCACTGCGCAATGCCTTAACCAGTTCCTCCTGGGTAACGATCTCCTGCTCTTTTATTATTTCCAGTATTTTCTTCTGGCGCCAGGTTTTCATCTTCCCGCCCCACCTTTTCCACCAGTATCAAAAAGGGAGCCAAGGCCGACCTGTTGGCAAAAACCACTTTCAGCACCCCGTACGTCCCGGGGTCCAAAGAGCTGGCCATTTCCTCCACAGCACGGCTTTCTTCCCCGGCGCCGCGGTGCCCGGTATATACAACAACGCTGATTCTGCCGCCCGGTTTTAACATGCCGGCGGCCAGCTCCAGCGCCTGGAGCGTTGTTTCCGGCCTGGTGAGCCGGCTGTGATCGCCGCCGGGCAAGTAACCTAGGTTAAACATAAACCCGTCCACCGGCCCCGGCAGATAGCGGTCCATACGCTCGTGGCCGTCGTTGATAAGCACTACCCTGCCGGCCAAGCCGGCTTCCCGCAAGCGCCGGTATGTATTGTCCAAGGCGGCCCTTTGCACGTCAAACGCGTAAACTTTACCGCTTTCCCCCACCAGGCCTGCCAAAAACAGGGTGTCATGGCCGTTGCCCGCGGTTGCGTCAACCGCCACACACCCTGCATGTAAAATCTCGCCTAAAAACTTTTGCGCCAGCAGGACGGCATTTTGGCGCACGCCGGCAAATCTAACCGGCAGGTTGTCATACATTAACACCGTCCCCTTTCAGCTTATCGCGCAATATATCAAAAAAAGTCCGCTTGTTCAGCTTGATGAACTTGGCCCGGTGCACAGCTTTTTGCACCCGCACGGTGTCACCGTGCCGCAAGTGCGTGCCGTGCTGCCCGTCCATGGTGAGCATTACTTCACCCTGCCAAGACAGCAGGGTCACCCGCACTTCGCTGTCCGCCGCAATTATCAGGGGCCTGGCCCAAAGGGCGTGGGGACAGATGGGCGTGATCACCATCAGGTCCAGGCTAGGCACCACCAGCGGCCCCCCTGCGGACAGCGAGTAAGCCGTAGACCCGGTGGGGGTGGACACTATAATTCCGTCCGCATGAAAAGTGCCGAAGTGCATGCCGTCTACCGCGGTTTCCAAAACAATCAACCGGGCAAAGGCGCCCTTGGTTATTACGGCATCGTTCAAGCCTGTGAGAGGTTCAGCCGCGTCACCGTCCCTGATGACACCCGCTTCCAGCATCATGCGTTCCTCAATGGTAAATGCTCCGGCCAGCAGCCGCTCCAGAGCATCGTATAGGTTAGGTAGGTCCACTTCGGTAAGAAAGCCGAGGCGGCCGAGGTTGACCCCAAAAATGGGCACGTTTTCCGGCGCCGCCAGCCGGGCGCTGTGCAGCAAAGTACCGTCTCCGCCTAGCACCATCAGGCAGTCCACTTGTTTTACCATCTCCCGCCGGGAATTGGCCGACGCATCGTCCAGCAACAAAGTGACACCCCGCCGGCTTAGCCAAGCGCGTATTTCCTCCACCAGCCCGCTCTTTTTTGCCTCGTCCAAGTTGGATAACAAACCAATTGCTTTCAATGTGAAGCCCCCAGGCTTTATGTATATCAAGTTTATTGCAATTCCCGGTGCGCCGCTTCCACCGCCAGGGCCGGCAAACCGGACAGCCCCGGCGCACTGCAGCCCGGCTTTTTAAAGTGCAGCAGGTATTCAATATTGCCCTCCGGCCCTTTAATGGGCGAGTGGCTTATTCCTTCCACTGCCGCGCCCATTTCCTCAACCACGCCGACGACTTTTTGCAGCACCGCCCGGTGCACCCCGGGGTCCTTGACCACGCCTTTTTTTCCCACAAACCGGCGCCCCGCCTCAAACTGCGGCTTGACCAGAGCAATGCCCTCGTAACGTTCCAGCAGGTAATCCACCCGCGGCAGAACCAGAGCGAGAGAAATAAAAGAAACGTCCACGGTTACGAAGTCGGGTATGCCCCGGGTGAAAGCGTCCCTGGTCAAGTACCGTATGTTGGTACGCTCCAGCAACTGCACCCGGGGGTCCGTGCGCAGCAACCAATCCATTTGCCCGTATCCCACGTCCACGGCGTACACCAAAGCGGCGCCGTTTTGCAGGGCGCAGTCGGTAAACCCCCCGGTGGACGCGCCGACGTCCAGTACCACCCTATCCTGCAGATCGATGGAAAAAACCTGCAATGCCCGGGCCAGTTTCAAACCGCCCCGGCTGACGTAAGGCGGTTTTTTTCGCACGGATATGATCGCCGCGCCGTCTTCCACCTTTTGTCCCGGTTTATCCACCACCGTTCCATTAACCGTAACGTCCCCGGCCATTATCGCCGCCCGGGCTTTTTCTCTGCTGGGAAAGTGGCCCCTGCGCACCAGCAACAAATCTAACCTGGTTTTGGCCGCCACTATCTTCATTAACTCCCGCCCAGTTTTAATACCCGGCCGCTTCTGACTTTGCGCGGGCTGAGCATTTCCATGGCCGTTTCTGTAATTTTTTCCTCTGTCAGTCCATACTTTTCGCGCAGCAGAGACTGGCTGCCGTGCTCCACAAATACATCCGCAATGCCTAAGCACCTGGTCTTTATACCGGCCAGGCCGGCCGTATGCAGCAATTCCAGGACAGCTGAGCAGAAGCCGCCGGCCAGCACGTTCTCTTCCACTATGACCAGCCGCCCGGTGCGGTCAGCCACCCCGGTGATGCACTCCATGTCCAGGGGCTTGATGAACCTGGCGTTAACCACGGTGGCTGCAATGCCGCGCTGCTTGAGTTTCTCCGCTGCCCGGCAGGCCACGGGTACCATGTTGCCCACGGCCAAAATGGCGACGTCCTTACCCTCGGCAAGTATCTCGGCTTTGCCGACGGGTACCGGATGCAAGTGCAGGTCAAGGGCCACGCCTATACCGCTGCCGCGCGGGTAACGCAGGGCGCAGGGGCCGTCGAGCTGCAGGGCGGTGTACAGCATATGCTGCAGTTCATTTTCGTCCTTGGGTGCCATCACGGTCATGTGCGGCGCCGTACGGAGATAAGAATGGTCAAAAAGCCCGTGGTGAGTGGGGCCGTCATCGCCGACGATACCGGCGCGGTCAACGGCGAAAACCACCGGCATCCTTTGCAGGCAAACGTCGTGCAGTATCTGGTCGTAGGCTCGCTGGAGGAAGGTGGAATAGATGGCCACCACCGGTTTTAAACCGCGGCTGGCCATGCCCGCCGCCATCGTTACGGCATGCTGCTCCGCAATGCCCACGTCAAAGAAGCGGGACGGGAACCGCCGGGCAAACTCGCTTAACCCGGTGCCGCTGCACATGGCGGCAGTGATAGCCACAATACGGGGGTCGTTCTCGGCCAGCCGCACCAGGGTGCGCCCGAAAATCTCGGTATAGGTGCTAATATCACTTCTTTTCAGGCAGTCTCCGGAATCTACGTCGAACGGCCCGATACCGTGAAACTTGTCGGCCTTTTTCTCCGCCGGAGCGTATCCTCGCCCTTTTTCGGTGATGGCATGGACGAGAACCGGCCCGCTCAGCTTCTTGGCCTGCTCAAGCGTGCTCATCATTTGGCTGATGTTGTGCCCGTCTATGGGCCCCAGATAGGTAAAACCCAGTTCCTCGAAAATGACTCCCGGTACCACCAGATACTTCAAGCTGTCTTTCAGGCGCTCGGCAGCCTTGAGCACCGTGGAACCGATAGAAGGTATGCGGCGCAGGAACTGCTCAATTTCATCCTTACCCCGCGAGTATTTGGGATCCGTCCGTATTCTGTTGAGATATCCCGCCATAGCGCCCACGTTGGGCGATATGCTCATTTCGTTGTCGTTGAGGACAACGATTAGATTCGTCTTTAAATGCCCGGCGTGGTTTAATGCTTCAAAGGCCATGCCGCCCGTCATGGCACCGTCGCCGATTACAGCAACCACGTAATAATCGTCCCCGTTGAGATCTCTGGCCAAAGCCATGCCCAGGGCCGCAGATATGGAAGTGCTGCTGTGCCCGGTACAAAAGGCATCATGCTCGCTTTCTTCGGGTCGCGGAAAACCGCTCAAGCCTGCATAACGGCGTAGGGTGCCGAACTTCTCCCGCCGCCCGGTAAGCAATTTATGAACGTAGCACTGGTGGCCCACATCCCAGATGATCTTGTCCCGGGGCGACTGGAACATACGGTGCAGGGCGATGGTCAGCTCCACCACACCAAGGTTGGGGGCGAGGTGACCTCCGTTGCGAGATACGGTGGTGATAATTTCTTCCCTGATTTCGGCAGCCAGCTGTTTCAACTGATCGAGGGTAAAGTTGTCTATGTCGCGGGGCGAGTCAACCCGGTCCAGGAGCCTGGTCAAAATTTCACCTTCTTCGTCAAAGCCTTTTATTTATTTTTTTACCGGGGATAAACCCGTTATACTGCGCAGCAGGGCGATAATCCTGCCTACTAAAAAAATAACGTCGTTGGACCGGCTGAGGGCGATTTTTTTGCCGTAGGCCTTTCCCCCCACGGTAAAAGCCGCTATCAAAGCCGTAATAATCATATTCAAAACAAAGCGGTTTAAATCCTTCCAGGTGCCCATGATTTGTATCACCAGGGCAATACCCAGCGCGCCGCTCACCGTGCCGGCTATGTCGCCGATAACGTCGTTACAGATATTGGCCACCCTATCCGCGTTGCGGATGAGGAACACGCCTTCCCTGGCTCCGGAAACCCGCTTGGAAGCCTTAGCGTGAAAGGGCACTTCGTTCGCTGCCGCCACCGATGTCCCTATGATATCAGCGATAATACCGATCAGTATAATTAATATTAAAAATATAAAAGATAACAGCAAACTGTTCACTGCCCGGGCTAAAAACTGGGAAAACATAAAAAACAAGGCGGCAAACGTAAAAGAAATGAAACCGACAAATAATATAAACTTGCCGGAAACGGTGGATTTATGATTGCGCAAGCTTGTTCATCTCCATGGGCGGGGTGACGCGCGGGTGGGCGATATGTACGGGACAAGTGACAACGATGCGGGTAAATGTTGTGGCTTAGGTCCAGCAGGTTTTCCCAATTCCGTACCGGCTGTCGCCATACCGGCGGTTTCCCTTTAAACGGAATTCCGAAACGTTGCCGGTTTCGGGACTGGATTACCACTTAGTCCACACTGTAATCCCCGCATCGCCCCGGGTTCCCAGACAGCCTAGGAGTTTTCCTCGACGGGATTACCTTTTTCTAGCCTCTTTTGCAGTGACGGTTTAAACCCGCGGGCCGTTGTGTACGGGCCCAGACGACAACGACCCGGCTAAACCGGCCTCCACCGCCACCACTCAAGGCAGGCTACACTGCACGCAGCTTTCCCCACGTGCAGGTTCACACCCAAGCCATAGCAGTTGCCGTTAACAACCCCACGCACTTGGGTCTCCGCGGGGGCAGGGTCAACGCCCACATGCCATTGCGGGTCGCCCCGCCCCCTTAACTCCCAGTACCAACCCCCGACTGGGCGTCAGCAGCCAGCACCAGGAACTTCATCGATGTGCCCTTGACGGATTTTTAGGCCCGCCTTCGAAAAAGGGTTCCCGACTAGGATACTGCGTCACTTGTCCGCTATAACGTTAATCTATCGTCAATAAATAATTATAGCACGCCGTCCGGCGGCACGGCAAACACTTATTCCCACCTCTAATGTTTAATTATGACCAGCTTTGTCAATTTTACATGGTGATATACGCTTTGCAACCCCTGGTTGGTGCTTGCCGCGGCAATCTCAGTCGCGCAAAACTTTAATGTTCCCGGGTTAATACGAAATTGACCAGCTCGCGCAAGAATGCCGCTTCATCACCGAACCCCTGCAGGGCCGCCAGCGCCCCTTCTCCCGCCTGACGCGCCTTTTCCCTGGCGGCAGCCATACCGTAAAGGGCCGGGTAAGTGGCTTTTTTGTTTTTGGCGTCGCTGCCCACCGGCTTGCCCAGCATTCGCTCGTCTCCTGCAACGTCAAGGATGTCGTCCACAATTTGAAAAGCCAAACCCAAGTTTTCGGCATACAACGTAAGTGCTTGCAGCTGCTCAGCACCGGCCCCCGACAAAATGGCGCCGGTTCTCACCGCCGCCCTGTACAACGCCCCGGTCTTATGCGTGTGAATGTATTGAAGCACCTGGGCATCGATATCGGCAGCGGAAGAAATTAAGTCCACCACTTGCCCGCCTATCAAGCCATTTGTGCCTGCCGCAGCCGCGACCTCGGCCGTCACCTGCAGGGCCCTTTCCGGCGTTACCCGGCCGGACTGCGGCAGTCCGGCCAAAATAGCAAAGGCGGTGGTAAGCAGGGCGTCTCCCGCCAGGATGGCCACTGCTTCTCCGTAGACCTTGTGGCAAGTGGGCTTACCTCGGCGCAGGTCGTCGTCGTCCATGGCCGGCAGGTCATCGTGTATCAGGGAATATGTGTGCAGGATTTCTATAGCGCATGCCGCAGGCAGCACAGCTTCCGCGCTGCCCCGCACGGCCTCGGCAGAAGCCAACACCAAAACCGGCCGCAACCTCTTGCCGCCGGCAAAGACACTGTAACGCATGGCTTCGTGGATTACCGGCGGGTACGCGCGGGCGTCGGGCAGTAATTTATCCAGCGCCGCGTTTACTATTTCGGCGCGCCGGGCCAATTCCTTTTTGACGTCCATGACTACAGCTCCTCTTCCCGGATCACCGGGTTGCCGTTCTCATCCTCCAGGATCATACCTATGCGTTTTTCCGCTTCTTCCAGCTGCCTGTTGCAATACTTGGTAAGCTTTATCCCCTCGGCAAACAACTCCAGGGATTCCTCCAAGGGCAAATTACCTTCCTCCAGCCGGTTGACCACTTCCTCCAACCGCTGGAGAGCCTCTTCAAAGGTCAAATTCGTTTTTCCCATGGTTAAGCTGTAAAGCCTCCAGTCTCGTATTAAATTATATTACAACGCATGCCGGCCCGCAAAAAGCTTAATTGCTGCTTTCCCTTTTATTGCGCACCGTGCATTCAAGCATGCCCCGGTAAAGGTGCACCGTCACGGGATCACCTATTTGCACCTGAGCGGCTTCTCGCAGCACGCCGCCGTCGGGCCCGGTAGTAAAGCTGTACCCCCGTGCCATAGTGGCCAAAGGGCTGAGAGCATGTAACCGCCCGGTCAACAGGGACAGGCGGCTGTTCAGGGCGCGAAGGTTTTCCGCGGCCCCCTGCCTGAGGTGTCTGGCCAGCAAGTCCACCGTTTGCCGCCGCTGGTCGCATAATGCGGCCGCCGGTTTAACCAGCACCCGTTTTTTAGTACAATATTCCAACCTCTGCCGGTAAACGGCCAGGCACTGCCGCATGTGGTGCCTCATACGCGTACAATACGCGTCTACGCTTCTGCGCACCTCCAATCGATCCGGTACGGCCATTTCCGCGGCCGCCGAGGGAGTGGGCGCCCTGAGATCTGCTACCAGGTCGGCGATGGTAAAATCTGTTTCGTGGCCTACGGCCGAAATGACCGGGATACGCGATGCCGCGATGCTTCTGGCGACCACTTCGGTATTAAATGCCCACAGTTCTTCCAGGGACCCGCCGCCCCGGCCCACAATGATGAGTTCCACTTCCGCTAGCTTGTTAACCAGGGCTATAGCCCGGGCGATTTCCGCCGGGGCGTTTTCACCCTGTACCGTAACGGGGGCCAACAAAATGCGGGCCACGGGCCAGCGCCGGCGGGTGATGTTCACCATGTCCCGCACAGCGGCGCCCGCGGGCGAAGTTACAAGCCCGATGCACCGTGGAAAACGCGGCAGTTTTCTTTTGCGCTCCCTGTCGAATAAACCTTCGGCGGCCAGCTTGCTTTTTAGTTTTTCCAGCGCCGCATACAGCGCGCCTGCGCCGTCCGGTTCCAATTCCTCGGCATACAATTGGTACTGGCCGTCCCGCTCGTAAAGGGATATATAACCCCGTACCAGCACCGACATGCCGTCCTCGGGTTGGAAGAGCAACCGGCGGGCCCGGGAGCGAAACATAACCACGCGCACGCAGGAAAAATGGTCCTTCAGTGTGAAATACACATGCCCGGAAGCGGCCCGCTTGAAGTTGGAAATCTCCCCCTTCACCCACAGGCCGGATAATAGCCGGTCGTTTTCCAGTAAACTCTTGATGTGGCTGGTCAGTTCCCGGACCGTAAGAACACGCATTTCCCGCCTCCCCCAAGAAAAATCTCCCAAGTCGGTACGCCGCCGCCACTTGGGAGATAAATAAGTCGCCTGGTTACTTGTTTTTCAGGCTGTATTTAAATGCCTCCAAAGTGTTTTTCATCAACATGGTAATGGTCATGGGGCCGACACCGCCCGGCACGGGCGTGATTAAGCTGGCTTTTTCCTTGACGGCGTCAAAGTCAACGTCCCCGGCCAGTTTGGCCTTGCCTTCCGGCGTGACGCCGATTCTGTTGACACCCACGTCTATAACGGCAGCTCCCTCTTTGACCATGTCGGCTGTAATGGCCTTGGGTTTGCCAGCAGCTACTATCAGTATGTCCGCCCTCCTGGTATGAGCGGCAATATCCTTGGTTCCGGTGTGCACCACCGTTACTGTGGCGTTGGCTCCCTTGGCCTTTTGCAGCAACATGTTGGCAATGGGCTTGCCGACGATGTTGCTCCTGCCGACTACGACTACTTCCGCTCCGCTGATTTCCACGCCGCCCCTGATCAACAGCTCCTGTATGCCGGCGGGTGTACAGGGCTTAAAGACCGCCTCGCCGATAACCAGTTTCCCGACGTTAACCGGGTGGAACGCATCCACGTCCTTATCGGGATCTATGGCGTACAAAACCTTGGTTTCGTTGATGTGCTTGGGCAGCGGAAGCTGTACCAAGATGCCGTGGATTTTCTCGTCCTTATTGTACTTGTCGATGAGAGCCAGCAGCTGTTCCTCGGTGATATCCTCCGGCTGGTTGTCCTGGATGGAATAAAACCCTAACTCCTTGGCCGTTTTTTGTTTGGCGGTCACGTAACTGACGGAGGCCGGGTTTTCGCCAACCAGGATGGTCACCAGCCCGGGAACGGATCCGTATTTGGCTTTTAATTCTTGCACTTCGGCCTTAATTTCTTCTCTGATTTGCTTGGCCACTTCCGTACCGGAAATTATTTTCGCTGACATTTAAATTTCCCTCCTATCTATTTATTAAAAAATTATCATGGATTATTTATTACTGAGGTATTCGTGTATGGCCTTGGCTGCAGTACGCCCTGCTCCCATGGCCAGAATAACGGTGGCCGCGCCGGTCACCACGTCGCCGCCGGCGAAAACGCCAGGTTTGGAGGTAGCACCGGTTTCCGGGTCCGCAACGATAGTGCCTTTCTTGGTCAGTTCCAGACCCTTAGTGGTCCTGGGTACCAGCGGGTTTGGCCCCTGGCCGATGGCCACAACCACGGTGTCCACTTCCATTAGGTATTCGGATCCCTCAATGGGCACCGGGCGACGCCTGCCGGAAGCGTCCGGCTCGCCCAGTTCGTACTTGATGCACTTCATGCCCGTCACCCAGCCGTCTTCATTGCTTAATATTTCCACCGGGCTGGTCAGAAAGGCAAACTTGACCCCCTCTTCCTCGGCGTGTTCGACTTCTTCCTTCCTGGCCGGCAGTTCATCGCGCGAGCGCCGGTAAACGATCCATGATTCCTCCGCGCCCAGGCGCAGCGCCGTCCTGGCTGCGTCCATGGCCACGTTGCCGCCGCCCAGCACGGCCACTTTCCTGCCCAGCTTGATGGGCGTATCCCAGTTAGGGAACATGTAAGCCTTCATTAAATTGGTACGGGTGAGGAATTCGTTAGCCGAGTACACTCCGCAGGCGTTTTCGCCCGGAATGTTCATGAAGTAAGGCAACCCGGCCCCGGTACCGATGAACACCGCTTCAAAACCTTCCTCTTCCATTAAAGCGTCCACAGTGGTAAACTTGCCCACCACTGAGTTAACCTGAATATCAACCCCCAGTTTCTTGAGGTTTTCCACTTCGGCCTGCACCACGGCCTTGGGCAGCCTGAATTCCGGTATGCCGTACATCAGCACCCCGCCGGCCACGTGTAAGGCTTCAAACACGGTCACCTTGTGCCCCAGCTTGGCCAGGTCCGCAGCGCAGGTAAGGCCGGCCGGCCCGGAACCTATAACAGCCACCTTTTTACCGGTGGGAGGAGCCACTTCCGGAATTTTTACGCCGGTGGCCAGTTCCCAGTCGGCGCAAAACCGCTCGATCCGGCCAATGGCAACCGGCTCGTGCTTCTTGCCCAGCGTGCAGTATTTTTCACACTGGTTCTCCTGGGGGCACACCCGCCCGCAAACGGCGGGCAACGCGTTTTTCTCCTTTATCTTGGCGATGGCACCGGCAAAATCCCCTTCCGCCGCCAGCCTGATAAACGCCGGGATATCAACTTCCACCGGGCAGCCCTGGCGGCACGGTTCCTTTTTACACTGCAGGCAGCGCTTGGCCTCGTCAATTACGGCTTCCTTGCTGTATCCCAGGGCCACTTCGTTGAAGTTCTTGGCCCGGGCCACGGGGTCCTGAGCCGGCATGGGGTTCTTCTTGGGCTTAATTTCCTTTTTCGGCTTTTTAACATCGGACATTACTTTGCACCTCCACATCCGGATCCGCATTCACAATTGTGGTATTCCATGGCTTTTTGCTCCTCGGGGCGGAATATGGCGCTGCGGCGGCTTAATTCATGCCAGTCCACCTCATGCCCGTTGAATTCGGGCCCGTCCACACAAACGAACTTGGTGGTTCCGCCCACGGATACCCGGCAGCACCCGCACATGCCCGTGCCGTCCACCATGATGGCGTTCAAGCTGACCACGGTTTCAATGCCGTACTCCTTGGTAAGATTGCAAACAGCCCGCATCATCGGTTGAGGCCCGATAGCCAGCACCTGGGCAATGTTTTCCTTGCCTTTATCCTCAATGACTTCCTTGAGCACGTCAGTTACAAAGCCCTTGCGCACATAGCTGCCGTCATCGGTGGTTACCAGCAGCTCCGTGCAGGCTTCGCGCATTTTGTCCTCCCAGAACAGCAGGTCGCCGCTGCGAGCGCCGATGATGCCGATAACGTGGTTGCCTGCCCGTTTCAGTTCGCGCGCAATGGGGTGAACGGGGGCAATGCCCACACCGCCGCCCACGACAACCACGGGATGGTCGAATTTCTTGATATGCGAAGGTTCGCCCAGGGGTCCCACGAAATCTCTTATGTAATCCCCGGCTTCCATCTGGCCCAGCTGGGTTGTAGTCTTACCCACTTCCTGGAACACGATGGTAATGGTTCCCTTTTCCCGGTCAAAATCGGCAATGGTCAAAGGAATCCTTTCCCCTTCTTCGTGAATGCGCAAAATGACGAATTGACCGGCCCGGCA
This sequence comes from uncultured Peptococcaceae bacterium, assembly GCA_913064925.1. Taxonomy (GTDB): domain Bacteria; phylum Bacillota; class Desulfotomaculia; order Desulfotomaculales; family Desulfallaceae; genus CAJYBN01. The sequence goes on along the minus strand of CAJYBN010000022.1, from coordinate 9,693 downwards.
GCTTTTGGCTACCTTGGGTGCTTCAATAACGAATTGCTTGATTATTGGCGAGAATACTTGTTTTTCTAAGATCTTGAACATTAAACCCTTTCCCCTCCCCTAAAAATGATTTTCAGCAAAATTTATTAATAATATTTCTAGCCCAAGTATACGATTCCTGCAAATTTTTATTTATGAACAAAAATAAAAAAGCACCCACCGGTCAACCCGGCCGGTGCCCTGGGTCGCTGTGCACCACCGCGTCCAATATACCGTTGATGAACTTGCCGGATTTATCGCCGCCGTAAACTTTGGCCACTTCCACGGCCTCGTTGATGGTAACATTGAAAGGTATATCATCGATATATAACATTTCAAACAGGGCCAGCCTGAGTATGTTTCTGTCCACAGCCGCCATGCGGTCCAAGCACCAATCGCGACTGTACCTGGCGATAATGCTATCCAATTCCGCCAGCCTGTCCAGGGTGCCGTTAACCAGCTGGCGGGCGAACTTGACCTCGCCGGCAGTCATAGGAAAGTTCTCCTGCAAGTTGCGGAAGGCGTCTTCCACAGGCATCTGTCCGATTTCCACCATGTACAAAACCTGCATGGCCGCTTCCCTGGCCTGTCTTCTACCCATCCTTGTCCGTCACCTTTCTCCCAGCAACCGCAGTATCCTTTCCTTGATATCCACCCTTTCGTCCAGTTGCTTGCCGCACCAAAAACCCAAAAATACGCACAGGACGATAAACAAAGTTTTTAATAGGCCCCAGAATATAACGGCCAGGCTTACAGCAAGACCCACCGACGCACCCAATATCCTGCCCCGGTGGGCCATTATCCATTCCAGGAAGTAATGGTTATCCATGCTCAGGCCACTCCTATTCCACCCTGGTCTTCCGGCTGGTGAAGCTTTCCACCGCCACCCGAACCTCGCGCACGGCAATTCCGGCCACGCTGTATACGCTGTCCCTTACCCGGCGCTGTAAGTCCTCCGACACCGCGGGAATATTGACGCTGGGCGATACAAATAGCTTTAAGCTTATATCGATGCCTTGCGGTACCGCTTCCACCCTGGCCCGGGCGTCTTTAATGCCCTGCACGGAAAAGGCCACCTTTTCCACCAGTGATTCGATGGCCGGCAGGGCCACGCGCACGTCCCCCAGCTCTCCGTCATGCACCACCGCGTGTTTCTTGCGTTTAACCTTGAGGCTTGTCCACAGCAGGCGGGCGCCCATTAAAAAATAAAGCACCAACAAAGCCCAGATGATTTCCCTGTGCCCGGGAAGGACGATCTCGCGCCACAGCTGAAGCAAAGGCTCCTGCCAGCCGGCCAGAAAGACCATAATCACCAGGAACAGCAGGGTCACGGTAAGAGTGTAAACGAGCATGATCCCGCGGTCAAAAGGACCCATCAAGTGAACCTCCCGGCTACCTGACTCTGTTTTCTTCTTCGTCGAGCCCGTTACCGAAATCGACTCCCTGCACGTTGACGTTGACTTCCACCACAGTCAGGCCCGTCATTTTTTCAATGGCGTTCTTAACGGCGTTTTGGATGTTGGCTGCCACGTCCGGTATGCGTGAGCCGTAATCAATCAATACATACAAGTCAATGGCAGCTTCCTTTTCCCCTACTTCCACCTTTACCCCCTTGGAAAGGTTCTTACGGCCCAGCCTTTCCGCTATACCGCCCACCACGCCGCCGCTCATGCCGGCCACGCCGGGAACCTCGGTGGCGGCCAGCCCGGCTATGATGCGTACCACCTCGTCGGCAATGCGTATGGACCCCAACTTGTTTTTTTCTTCGCGCACGGTTGTATCCTGCTGTTCCACGCCAAAAGCCCCCCTTTACCCGTTGGTTAAGTTATAAGTCATTATACCAAAAGAGGAAAATTACTGCAATTAACCGCCGGCATTTGTCCGAGGCTGCCGCGCGCAGCGCGGCGCCCATTCCTGCTTCATCCATGAATGCATAAAATTAGTAGACACCCGGCCGCAGCGAAAATGTTCACTGTCCAGCACAGCCCGCTGCAAGGCGATATTGGTCTTCACGCCTTCTATTTTCATTTCGTCCAGCGCCCGCCGCATCCTGGCCAGCGCCTCGTCCCGGCTGCGCCCCCACACAATAAGTTTAGCCAGCAGGGAATCATAATACGGCGTCACCTCGTAACCGGGAAAAACGGCGCAGTCCAGCCGCACGCCCGCACCGCCGGGATACTGGCAAGCGGTTATCCTTCCCGCACAGGGTACAAACCCCCGCTCCGGGTCCTCGGCATTGATGCGGCATTCTACGGACCAGCCGGTCAATTGAATGTCCTCCTGCCGGTAGCCGAGTTCCTCTCCGGCGGCCAGGCGGATTTGCTCCCTTACCAGGTCCAGGCCTGTGATCATTTCAGTGACCGGGTGTTCCACTTGAATACGGGTATTCATCTCCATAAAATAAAACTGGCCGTTTTTGTCCAGCAAAAACTCCACCGTACCGGCGTTACGGTAATTGGCCGCTCGCGCCGCTTTTACCGCCGCGGCACCCAGCTGCGCGCGTAATTCACCGTCCACCGCCGCGGAAGGCGCCTCCTCTATTATTTTCTGGTTGCGCCGCTGTACGGAACAATCCCTTTCCCCCAGGTGAATGATATTGCCGCAACCGTCGGCCAAAACCTGTACTTCCACGTGGCGGGCTTCCTCCAGGTACTTTTCCAGGTAAATCTCACCGCTGCCGAAAGCCGCTGCAGCTTCAGAGCGGGCGGCCATGACGGCTTTCATCAGCTCCTCCCTGCACCGGGCCACCCGCATGCCCTTGCCGCCGCCGCCGCGGGACGCCTTGATCATCACCGGGTAACCGATTTGCTCCGCCGCCTGCAGGGCCTGCCGGGCCTCCGTCAACGCTTCCCGGGAACCGGGCAAGACGGGCACGCCGGCAGACAGCATCACCTCTCTGGCCCGCATTTTATCACCCATAAGGCGAATGGCCTCCGGCGGCGGGCCGATAAACTTTATGCCGTTGGCGGCGCAGGCTGCCGCAAAGGCATCATTTTCCGCCAGAAAACCGTAACCGGGGTGCACGGCGTCTGCTCCTGTTATTTTGGCGGCGCTGATAATGTTGGCTATATTAAGGTAGCTCCGGGCGGGCGGTGCCGGGCCGATGCAAACCGCCTCGTCGGCCATGCGCACGTGCAGGCTGTCCCGGTCGGCTTCCGAATACACGGCCACGGTGCGGACGTTCATTTCCCGGCACGTTCTGATTACGCGCACGGCAATCTCGCCGCGGTTGGCTATGAGAATCTTTTTAATCATTATTGCACCTATTCCTCCTTGATAACCATCAGGGGCTGGCCGTATTCCACCGGCTGGGCGTTTTCCGCTAAAATTTTCACCACAGTACCGGAGACCTCGGACGTTATTTCATTCATTAGCTTCATGGCTTCGATTATGCACAAGGTCTGCCCTTTTTTCACTCTATCGCCTTCTTCCACGAACGGGCTGGCGTCGGGCGCCGGAGCGCGATAAAAGGTGCCCACCATGGGTGACTTGATCACCGTTCCCTCCATTTCCACCTCACCGCCGGCGGGTATAGGTGCCGCTGCAGGTTCCCCGCCCGTCTCCTCTCGGCCGTTACCGGCCGCGGCCCCGGCTTTTCTGATGGCCAGCTTCACCCCTTCGTTCTGCAGGCTGAATTCAGCAATGTTGCTGTCGTTGATTAACTGAATGAGCTCTTTAATATGCCGCAAATCCAGGACGTTCATTTCATTTTCCTCCTCGCATGGAATTGCATCGTTTTCGCTGCGCCCCGCTAAAAACCTCTTGGCCACCTGGGGGAAGAGGACCAGGGAAAGGACGTCTTCTTCCGACCCGGCCAGCTCCCCCGCTTCCCGGCGGGTTTTTTCCAGCCGCGGCTCCAGCAGGTCCGCCGGGCGGCAGTCGATCGGTTTTTCGCCGCCCAGTGCCCTGCGGGCCACATCTGCGTCCACGGGCGCCGGGGGCTTGCCGTAGAGACCCCGCAGGTAATCCTTTACTTCGCCCGGTATCAGCTTGTAACGCTCCCCCGTTAAAACGTTGAGCACCGCCTGGGCACCCACGATCTGGCTGGTGGGCGTAACCAGCGGGGGATAGCCCAGTTCCCGGCGTACCCGTGGTATCTCTGCCAACACCTTGGGAAGAAGGTGCAGGGATTTTTGTTCTTCCAACTGTCTGACCAGGTTGGTTATCATGCCGCCCGGCACCTGGTGCTCAAATACCATCATGTCGGTAATCCTGGTCACGCCGCGTTCCTGTCCCTTTTTCTTGCGCAGCTGCTCGAAGTATTCGGATATTTCAAAAAGCAGCCCCAGGTCCAACCCGGCATCATATGGGGTGCCCTGCAGCGCCCTGACCACCGTTTCCACCGGGGGCTGAGAAGCCCCAAAAGCCAGCGGCACCGAAGCGGTATCAATAACGTCAACTCCCGCCTCCGCGGCTTTCAGATAAGAAGCCAGGGCCAGGCCGCCTATGTAGTGGCTGTGCAGCTGCACCGGCAACCCCGTGCTCTCTTTTAATCCCTTTATCAACTCGTAGGCACGGTAGGGAGTCAACAGGCCCGCCATGTCCTTGACGCAAATGGAATCCGCACCCATTTCCGCCAGCCCGGCGGCGGTTTGCAGGTAGTGGTCTACGGTATGCACGGGGCTCACGGTGTAGACGACGCAAGCCTGCACGTGGGCGCCGGCTTTTCTTCCCGCTCGTATCGCCGTTGCCATATTGCGGATGTCGTTCAGCGCGTCGAAAACCCGGATAATATCGATGCCGTTATCCACCGCCCGGTAAACAAATGCCTCCACCACATCGTCGGGGTAATGCTGGTAGCCCACCAGGGACTGGCCCCGCAGCAGCATTTGTAACGGCGTGCGCCGGACGCGTTTTTTCACGGCGCGCAGCCTTTCCCACGGGTCCTCATTGAGGTAGCGCAAGCAAACGTCAAAGGTGGCACCCCCCCATACTTCCAGCGAGTGGTAACCTACCGCGTCCAGTTTCTCCAGCACCGGCAGCATATCGCCGGTCCTCATGCGGGTGGCCCATAAGCTCTGGTGACCGTCCCGCAAAGTTGTATCGGTTATATTTACTCTGCCCATGATCCTCTCCCTCAACAAAAAATACAGGTTGCTCCCGGCAAACAACCTGTTAAAAATTATATCGTCACGACGGGCAAAATAAAATACGCCCGGCCCAAGTATACAATATTTTGTTACATTACACAGTATACAATACAATATATTCTAAAATTATTGATATTCTAAATTAACCTGAGAATTTAGGAGGGAAAATCCTTAGTAATGATAATTACATTATCTTCCGGTACGCCGGCGCTCTTGGAAACCAGGGCGGCAATCTCGCTGTTTTCTTCCGTACCGGGTAAAATGTTTTTACCCGGCTGCACCACCACGGTTACTGTATCACCGTCCAAAAATACCGCGGCGTCGCGGTATCCCCTGGCCCTGATTAAATTTTCCAGCTCCATTTCTTTGGACATGTTGCTGCTGATCTCCAGCAGCTTTTCTTGCACCTTTTTGCGGGTTTCCTCGCCGGTGGAAGGCGATACCAGTACCTCGCGCAGCAGCTCTACCTCCTTGCTCCTGGTACGTTCCCTTTCCATGCGATACTCCACAAAAAATGCCGCGCTTTCCATGTCTTCCGCACCAAATACCTCCGCTGCCTGCAGGGCCGCACCGTCATTTTGCACCGGTACGCCGCCTCCCAGCGAACCAGCCTCTTCGCCGGACTGGGTTGTCGTCACCGAAGTGGGCTTATTGAACTTGTCCAATATAAACTTTTGCGCCAACCCCTCGAAGCCGGCCAGGCAAAAAGCCGCACCTACCAGCACCAGAAACACCAGCAGGGCCTTCCTCTTATCGATTTTAATCACCTTTATCAACTTCCTTCACTCCTTTGCATGGGTAGTACAATAATTCTATGCGGTTCTACGCCCAGTGCCACCTGGATCGCCTGGAATAAGCTGGCCTTGACCCAAGGTACACTGGCCCCTTCAGCCACCACCAAAACGCCGGCCACTTCGGGCGCCACTTCCCTTTCCACTACAGGTTCCTCCAGTCCTTGGCCGCTCCTGGCAATAACCACCGTGCGCGAACCGGTGTTTTCCGTGATCTGCCTGGAGCCGCCGCTTTGATCCTTTTCTTCGGTGGTTTTTAGCCCGGTGGTGGTGTTAATGGCATACTCATTGTGGGTGGAAGAAGCCAACTGTACTGTAACCTCTACCCGGCCGGCGCCGGATATTTGGCCCAGCATCCGGCGCAGCTGCGCAGCCAGTTCTTTTTCCTCCCGGGTCATAACCGAATCGGCCTTTTCGCTTAACTGAACCTCCCGGCCCGCCGGCACACCGCCCGCAGCATCCTTTCCGCTTCCGGCAGGCGGTTCCCCGTGGCCGCTGCCGCCCAGCAGCATCAATACCACGCCCAGCAGCGCCGCACCCACCAGGAACCAAAATTTTTTATTCCGCGGGTTAAACAATTCCCCTTTGGCCAATGAAACCACCCCTTGTTTTTTGGTTACCGGAAAACAACCTCCACCTGCCCGGCCGGCAGGTTATAAAAATCGGCCAGGATTTCCGCCATGGTGCGGGCGGCCTTTCGTTCTGCGGGGGTCGGCGCCGCACCGGGCGCGCCCGCGGGTTCGCGACCGCCCCCCTGCACGTCCACCGTAACCGGCCGTATGTTAACGGCCGTCCCGCTGCCTTCATCATCCTGCCGGCCCGCAGCAGCCGCATGAACAACAATGGTTATGGAACTAATTTTATTGCTTTGCTCGTCAAGGACGACGCGGGCATCCGCCACTTGCAGGGAGGAGTTTAACCTGGCCAGCGACATCACCTGCTTGGCCAACCCCTCGGCGTATTTTTGCCGGGCCTGTTCCCGGTTAATTTCCGACAGCTCGTTTCCCGCCGCCAGGATATCCTCCAGCGGCACCACCCCCGGGCCCGCTTCCGGCACAGCTACCTGCGGTATATCCTGTGCCAAGCCCTTATCAATGATCCCGGCCGCAGCCTGCAAAACCGCTACTATGATCAACAAGCCCATCACCATTTTTACGTAACGACGCATATCACCGCCCGGCAAGATCATTTCCATGAATACGGCCATGACCACTATTATTACAACGGTTTGCACCAGACCGCGCAGCAGTTCCATGTTACATGCCTCCTAATGCAGCATGACCGTTATATTACCCAGCCCCACCAAAATGGCCACCACAAAGAAAAACAGCAAACCCACCGTGGCCACGGCGGCAAAAACCGTTACCAAGCTGTTGCCCAGCCCGTTGAGGCAATCGCTGATACCCTCTTCCCCCACGGGTTGGATCACCGCGCCGGCCAGCTTGTAAATAAAAGCCATGATAATTATTTTTAACAGGGGCACAGCCAGAATGAGGGCAATGATCAACACCCCGGCGATACCCACGGTGTTTTTGATCAGCAAAGAGGAGCGGATGATGGCGCCCAGCGCATCGCTGAACACGCCGCCCACTACGGGGATGAAAGTATCGGTGGCAAACTTTGCAGTCCGGTAGGTTAGGCTGTCTCCCACCGCCCCCGCCACCCCCTGGATGGCCATCACGCCCAGAAATATCGTGCTTAGCAGCCCCATCAGCCCCAATGCCGCGCCTTTCAGCAGCCCGGCCATTTTGGACACCTGAAAATGCTTGGAAAGGCCGCTGACGATATCCAGTACCGCCGCAAAAAATATCAAGGGCAGCACAATGTTCTTAATTACGATGCCGAACACGGTAACGGTAATAAATATTACGGGATGAAACATGGCCGCCGAAGTTATCCCTCCCACTGCCACCAGCAAAGTAAGCAGCAGCGGCAGAAGAGCCTGCATGAAAACGACGGTTTTGTCCACCACCTCCCGTCCCAACTGAATGGCCAGGCCGAAGGACCCCACGGCTATGCTGACCAGCACCAGGTAAGCCACCATGTGGGCCAGCTGGCCGGTGGTACCTTTTTCAAAGGCGCCGGTCAAGTTTTGCAATATGGAGCATATTACGGCCAGGACCACCAGCTTGCCCAGCAGTGCCGAGTTGGCCACCACCTCGCGAAACAAGTGGTTCAAGCACTGGTTGAAAAGCTCTGCCGGCTGCAAAGAGATTTCACCGCTGGCCAGCCCGCGCACCAGCGATTTGAAATCGCTTTCCGGCAGGGCGTCTTTAATTTCCCTATCCATCCGGTTGACCAATTGCTGGATGTCGCCCATTTCCAGCTCGCCCACCAGCGCGTCTATCCCCAAACCGCCGTCCTGCGCCGCGCCGGCGGTACAGGGGGAAAAGGCCGCCAGCAACATGACCAGCAATACAATGCAGCCGTTTTTAACCAGATCGCTCCCCCCTTTATGGTATTAAGCGCAGCAGCGCCTGCAGCACCGCCACCACGATGGGCACCGCCAGCATAAGCACCATTACCTTGGCAGCCAGTTCCACCTTGACGGCAATGGCGCCCTGGTCTGCATCGCGACATACCTGGGCAATGAAATCAGCAATATAGGCAATGCCGATAATCTTTAACAGCAGGCCCAGGTAAAAGGAACTGATTTCCGCCCGGTATGATATTTGCCGCAGAATGTCAATGATGGAGCCTATTTTACCGAGCACCAGCAGGAATATGGTAACCCCCACAAAAATGCTCAGCAGCATTGCCAAAGGCGGCTTTTTATATTTGAGCACCACGGCCAGCACCGCCCCGGTCAAGGCGATGCCGGAAACCTGCAGAATATCCATACCACCACCGCCTAGAACAGTTTAAACACGGATTTTACCTGGTCAAAAAGGGTGCCCAGCATTTGAATGACCATGATCAACACCAGAGCGATACCCGTCAGGGTAACGGCAAACCCGTAATCCTCCTTGCCTGAATTTTTCAGTATCATGTGCGCCACGGCCACCAGTATGCCGATTCCGGCAATCTTAAAGATTAAATCGACGTTGGCACCCATGCACATTCCCCCTTTTTCAATACAGCGCCAGCACGACCAGCAACCCGCCCAGCAGGCCCAGGTAATGCCAGAGCTTGACGTTTTTGTCGGCCAGCGACTCCGCCGCCGCGCAGGCTGCCTTGAGCTGTTCCGCGGCCAGGCGCAGGTGTTTTACCTGGTCGTCCCGGTCGGAAATGCCGATATTGCCGCCCAGCCCGCGCAAAATGCTCAAGTCCCCCCGGGCCAGCGCACTGCGCGCCGCGTAACTGTCCAGAGCCCTGTGCCAGGCTTCCCGCGCGGAACAGCCCTGTCTGGACGCCAGCTCCCCGGCCGCCTGCCGAAAAAAGGAGGCTGCCTGCGGTTCCAATTGTTCCGCTATTTTGCCGAAAGCCTCCGGTAGCGGCGTAGCCGCGTAGATAATCTCCGTCTCCAGCATTTGCAGCGCGGTAATGAACTGTTTCAATTCCACCGGCCGGCGGGCATATTCCCTGGCCACGCTCCAGCCGGCCAGCCCGGTGGCGGAAATAATCAGCAGCGCGCCGATCAACTTGAGCATTTTTTCACCCCCAGGCGATGCAAGTCACTGCGGCGATATATTTTTTCCACGGTACCCACGCCCTGTGAGCGGCCCAAAAGCACAAACCGGTCAATTACATTCAGCTGCAGCAGGTATTTCAGCGCCGGGCGGTTGGCCAGCTCCTGCAGCGAGGAACCGTGAATGGTGACGATTACACGCACCCCTGCATTAAAGACCTCCTCG
>CAJYBN010000021.1 GCA_913064925.1 uncultured Peptococcaceae bacterium | reverse complement strand
TCGGGCTCGGTCATGGCCACCGCGGTGATGATTTCGCCCGACACGCAGCCGGGCAGCCACTTTTGTTTTTGCTCCGCAGTGCCGTAGGTGGCGATATAAGGCACCACGATGTCGCTGTGCAGGGGGAACATCACGTGGGTGCCGGCCCGGGCCAGTTCCTCGGTGATGATGGCCGAGTACTCGAAGCCGGCCCCGGCGCCGCCGTATTCTTCCTCCACCCAGGGGCACAGGAAGCCGTTTTCCCCGGCTTTTTCCCACGCTTCACGGGGCACGATGCCGTCCTTTTCCCACTGCGCGTAATGGGGGATGATTTCGGCTTGGAGAAATTTTTTAAAGGAATCCCGGAATATCTTGTAGTCGCCGGAATTGAGATCCAGGGCCATGTTTATAAACCTCCGGTAACCCTCAGCACTTCGCCGCTGATGTAGTCGGCCAGGGGCGAGGCCATCAGCAGGATGGCGCTGGCCGCTTCCTCCGGGGTGCCGGCGCGCCTGAGGGGAATCATGGCTTTGAACATTTGCCGGATGTTCTCCGGAATGCCGATGGCCACGTCCTTGTCTTCCCGCTTGATGGATTCACCCTTTTCCTTGGCCTGGGTGAGGCGGGTTTCAATAAAGCCGAAGGCCACGGTGTTGACGCATACGTTAAAAGGCCCCCATTCCTTGGCCAGCGTCTTGGTGAGGCCCACCACCGCTGCCTTAGCGCTGGAATAGTTGGCCTGCCCGGCGTTGCCGTCCAGGCCGGCGATGGAGGAAATGTTAATTATCTTGCGGGTCACCCGCTTGCCCTGCTCCATTTCTTTTTTGGCTACGTCGCGGATATACGGGGCGGCGGCCCGGATGATGCGGAACGGGGCGGTGATGTGTACCTTGAGCATGGCCTCCCACTGCTCGTCGGACATTTTGTGTACGACGCCGTCCCAGGTATAGCCGGCGTTGTTGACGATGACGTCTATGCTGGGGCCGAAGGCGTCAACGGCGGTTTGGATTAGCTTTTCCGCAAAGCCGTCGGCGGTGACGTCGCCCACGCAGGCCACGGCTTGGCCGCCTTGCGCCTTGATCTCATCCACTACTTCGCGGGCGGGGGCTTCGTCCAGGTCGCTGACCACCACCCGGCCCCCCTCGCGGGCGAACAGCAGCGCCGCGGCGCGGCCTATGCCCCGGCCCGCGCCGGTTATAATGCAGTTCTTGTCCTTTAACATCAATTCCATTGTTTTTTCCTCCCTTAAATTATCGTAAGAACTGGTAATGCAACGGCTTACGCTTCACATTACTGCTTTAACTGCCTTTTATCGGCAGGGAAGCGGTGAAAGAACCTTTAAGCTTGACGTTGCCGTTCTGGTCTGCCGCCACCACTTCGCCCTCCACCAGCCCGGCGCCGTCCTCCACGCGCTTTTCGGTGATCTTGCCGCTGACCGTAATCACGTCGCCGGGCCGGGTGATATCCACGAAGCGGACTGCCAGGCGCTTTAAGTAACGGTTGGGTATCCAGCGGGTGACCGCCTGCCCGGCAAAGCCCATGATCAGCATGCCGTGGGCGATCACGCCGCCCGTGCCGGCCATTTGCCCCACCTCGTCCATGTAATGCAGGGGGTTGAAGTCGCCGGATGCGCCGGCGTACCTGACCAGCTGGGGCTTGTCGATGGGCGGCTTGGTAAGCGGGGGCAGCGGCTCGCCCACCGTAAAGTCTTCAAAGTAAACTTGCTGCTGCACTGGAACACCTCCCCGGAATTTTTGTGTTTGCGTTGGCCCGCAAATTTAGGAAAGGCCTGACCCCCTAGGAAAGGCCTGACCCTTCCTATTTTCCTTCCTATTTTCGCTCGATGGTGGTGCTGCGGGCGACCAGTACCGTTGCGCCGGCCTGATTGCGATAGGTGGTTTCCAGCAGGAAAATGTGCATTTTCCCCTTGTCCACGATGTTTTGCAGCACGCAGGAGGCCTCTATTTCGTCGCCCGGGTAAATTTCGCCGTAGTAACGGTATTCCTGCTCGCCGTGCAGCACTTTCACGGGGTTCATCTGCAGCTTGTCGCACATGGCCGTGAAGTCCCTGCCTCCCCAGAAGTCTATCACGGTGCCGAAGGTGGGCGGGGCGATGACGTCCCGGTAGCCCTGTGAGCGGGCGTAACCGGGGTCGGTATACAAGGGGTTGTCGTCCCCGATGGCCAGGGCCAGTTCCCTGATTTTGCCCCGCTCCACCGTAAAGCGGAAGCGGGATATTTCCTTACCCACCAGGCTGCTGCGGTCGCTCATGGCGCACCTCCTTTAACGCTAAATTTATCGATCCAGCATGGATTTTTCCCCCGTACCGGCGTATTCCCGGTACAGGGGGCAGTTGTCCGCGTCCGGGCAGTCGCCGCCGTCCAGGCAGCGCCAGGAGACCAGCTGGGTGTCGATCTGGCAGGTTCCCGTGCCCTGCAGGTGGTATATTTCCTCCACCCGTACCTCGCGCCCCACCGCCGGGCAGCGGCGGCTGTTGATCACCAGGGTTTGCATGGGCCGTTTCCTACCCCGTTTCCTTGCCCACTATGCACACCGAACACACGGCTTCCCAGGGGAAGCCGCCCAGGTTGTGGGTCAGGCCCAGTTTGGGGTTGTCGATCTGCCGCGGCCCGGCCTGCCCCCGCAGCTGCAGGTACATCTCATACAGCATGCGCAGCCCGCTGGCGCCAATGGGGTGGCCGAAGGACTTCAGGCCCCCGTCCGGGTTGACAGGCAGCTTGCCATCCAGGTCAAAGACGCCGTCCAGCACGTCCCGCCAGGCCCGGCCCCGCTCGCTGAAGCCCAGGTCTTCGTAAATGACCAGTTCGGTGGGGGTAAAGCAGTCGTGGACTTCGGCCATGCTGATTTCCTCGCGCGGGTTGGTGATGCCCGCCTGGCGGTAGGCGTCCAGCCCGGCGTAATAGGTTTCGCGTATGGTGGTAAAGTCGTAGTCCTGGTGCATGGCCCCGTGTCCCGGCCCGCACACCACGGATAGGGCCTTGACGTAAATGGGGTCCTTTTTAAATTTTTTGGCGTCTTCCGCCCGGACGATGATGGCCGCGGCCGAGCCGTCCGACACCCCGGAGCAGTCCATTACTCCCAGGGGCGCCGCCACGATGGGCGACTTGAGGATTTTTTCCATGGGCACTTCCTGACGGAATTGCGCCTTGGGGTTCAGCGCCCCGTTCTTGTGATTTTTATAGGCGATGCGCGCCAGCACTTTTTTGCCGGTTTCCGGGTCCAGGCCGTATTTTTTGAAGTAGGCCGGGGCCAGGAGGGAAAAGGCGGCCGGGGCGGAATAATTGGGGTCTGTGCCGTCCCCGGGGGGCGGGGTGATGACCAGCCCGCTGTAACCGGAGTCTTTCAGTTTTTCCACGCCGATGGCCATGGCGATGTCGTAGGCGCCGGAAGCCACGGCGTAGCAGGCGTTCCTGAAGGCGTCGGTGCCGGTGGCGCAGAAATTTTCCACCCGGGTCACCGGCCGGTACTGTATTTTCAACGGCTCGGACAGGCTGATGCCCGCCCAGCCCGAGGCGCAGGTGCCCAGCCAGTAGGCCTGGATGTCCTCCGGGGCCAGCCCGGCGTCCTCCAGCGCTTCGTAGGCGGCTTCCACCAGCATGTCGTCGGCGCTTTTGTCCCAGTGCTCCCCGAAACGGGTGCAGCCCATGCCGATGATGGCTACTTTATCCCTAATGCTCATGTTATCCCTCCTTTACCTTTTAGGCCTGGCTTTCCAGTAGTAGTTGTGAATGCCCCCGGCCTGGTACAGCCGCCGGAAGGACATTTCCACTTCCACGCCGATGTCCACCGCGGCGGGGTCGCAGTCGGTCATCTCGCACAGAAGCCTGCCCCCGCCGTCGAAGTCAATGACTGCAAACACCGTGGGCGGGTCCTGGGAAAAGGTCAGGTAGTCGACGGTGTAGGTGGCGATGCGGGCCGTAATGTCGGCAAAGCGGTACGGTTCCATCTCGTCTCTGGCCTGGCAGTGCACGCACACCCTCTGGGCCGGTATCTGCGGCGTGCCGCATTTGGTGCAGCGGCTGCCGTAAAAGGCCAGGTTCTTTTTGGCGTTGCGCCACATGGCCGGGGCGGAGGGCCGGTCGGGGTCGGGCCGCCGCGGTGGCTCGAAGTCCAGCATCTTCTTCCAGCGCAGGTAAGTCTGGTAGTTCATGGTGTTTTTCTTGGACTGCAGGTAAGCGGCGACGCCGCGCCGGGGGGAGAACTGCTTGATGTTTTCCGTAACCCGGAACAGGATAGCATCGGCGCCCTCGCCGAAAGTCACCAGCAAGATGCGGTCCCCGGGCTCCGCCTGCTCCAGGGCGGCGGCTAGCATAAGCGGGGCGTGAGCCGCGCCGGCAATGCCCACCGTATCGAACAGCCCGTCCTGAATCTGCTGCTTTTGAAAGCCCAGGGACAGGGCGGTACCTGCCTGGTAGCGGGGGGAGGGAGCGTACAACACCAGCTTATTGATATCCTGCGGGGAAATCTTGCGCCGGCCGGCCATGGCGGTCAGGGCCTTGGTCACCAGGGGGCCGTAACCCCGGCTGACCACGAACCGGTCTTCCCAGGTGCGCACGTAACGGTCTTCCGCCTCGCGCCACTGGGTAATGACGTCGCCGGCCACGGTGCAGGCGTCTTCAATTTCCGCCAGCACATTTTCCTTACCGATGACGAAGGCGGCCGCTGCGTCGCCGAAGAGCTGTTCAAACTGCCCCTTGGCGGCGCCCAGGCGGCAGTCGGCCGCCGCCACCAGCACGCTGCCGGCGCCCGATTTAACCGCGTCGGCGGCCGCCAGCAGGGCCGTAGAGCCGGCCCGCAGGGTGGAAGTAAAGTCCGCCGTGCGCACCAACTCCGGCGCGTCCAGGGCGGCGCTGACGGTGGTGGCGGATTGCTTTTCCCGGTAGGGCGGCGTAGTGGTGGCGAAGTAAACGCCGCCCAGGTCGCCGGGCGACAGGCCGTTCAGGCAGTCGCGGGCGGCTTCCACTGCCATGGTCACGCTGTCTTCATCGTAGTTGGCCACGGCCTTTTCCCCCGGCGGCGCCGGTTCACCGAAGGCTTCAGCCAGGCGCCGGCGTTCCAGCCGGTTAAAGGGGATGTAAGCGCCATAGGCGGTGATACCTACCATGGTTTCAACCTCCTTGTTTATGTTTTTTCCAGGGTATCGGCATGATTTTGCGCTGCATTTTTCATTACGCAAATTGCGTGCCAAATGAATCCGGCCCGCGGGGTTTCTGGGGTATGAAGTTCGCGGCCCCCGCGGGGCAGTTGTCCGTACCGGAAACAGGACAGTTGTACCGGAAACAGGACAATTTGCAAAGTGATTTCAGAATTTTCAGCCCAAAAGCCGCATGCTTTAAGCATAGGCACGCAGCTTGCATTTATATGAGCGGCACCGGAGCGGAGCGGCCGGCGCTGGCCCGGCCGGATCCGGCCGGCGCGATCAGATCAACGGGAGGCGGTACACGTGTATGAGACTATTTTATACTCGGTAAGCGAGGGCGTGGCCACGATAACCTTTAACCGGCCCGCCAGTTTGAACAGCATCAACAGGCAGATGGTGGACGACCTGCGGGACGCGCTGGACCGAGTGCAGGGCGATCCCAACGTAATGTGCCTGGTCTTGACGGGGGCGGGACGCGGGTTTTGCGCCGGTGCCGATCTAAGCGCGGGTCTGGTGCGGGATCCGGCGGAAGTGGCCAGGACGCTGCGGGAAATGTACAACCCGGTTATCAGAACGCTGCACGGGATGGAAAAGCCGGTGGTGGCCGCGGTCAACGGCGTGGCCGCCGGTGCGGGCTGCAACATGGCCCTGGCCTGCGACCTGGTCATAGCTGCCGCTTCCGCCAGCTTTATCCAGGCTTTTGTCAGGGTGGGCCTGGTTCCGGATGCTGGCGGCAGTTACTTTTTACCGCGCCTAGTGGGCCC
Organism: uncultured Peptococcaceae bacterium; assembly: GCA_913064925.1. Lineage (GTDB taxonomy): Bacteria > Bacillota > Desulfotomaculia > Desulfotomaculales > Desulfallaceae > CAJYBN01. The sequence goes on along the minus strand of CAJYBN010000021.1, from coordinate 15,599 downwards.
GAAGAAAGCCATGGAAATGGTGCTGCTGGGGGATGCCGTCAGCGCGGCGGAGGCCGAGCGCATCGGCCTGATTAACCGGGTCGTGCCGGACGGCGAGCTGGCACCGGAAGCAGCCAAGCTGGCCCGGCGGCTGGCCGCGGGGCCGCGTTCCCAGGGAATGATCAAGGCCATGTTCAGCAAGTCAATGGAAATGGACCTGGAGGCCTGTCTGAACATGGAGGCCGAGTGGCAGGCCCGGGCGGCGGCTACCGAAGATTGCGCCGAGGGAATCAGCGCTTTCCTGCAAAAGAGAAAGCCAGTTTTCCGCGGCAAGTGAGGCTACCGGCCCGGCGGTTTCTGCTTTAGCGACAGAAAATTAACGACTAGAGAGGTGAACGTTATGGAAGTGCGCAGCTTTTTGTCCCGGCAGCTGGTCATCGGTGAGATGCTGGCCCGCCAGGCCAGGAAAAACCACAACAAGACGGCGCTGGTGGAAGGCGAGCGCCGGTTCAGCTACGGCGAGCTGAACGAGCGAGTCAACCGCCTGGCCAACGCCTTGGCCGACCTGGGCGTGGGCCGGGGGGACAAGGTGGCCATGATGCTTTTCAACTGCACCCAGATGGTAGAGGGTTACTTTGCCCTGGCCAAGCTGGGAGCGGTGGCGGTGCCGGTCAATTTCCGCTTCGTCGGGCGTGAGGTGGCCTACGTGGTGGATCACTCGGAGTCCAAGGTTTTCATTTATGATCATGTTTTCCAGGAAATGGTCAACGGTGTACGGGAGGAAATCCCGGGCGTACAGCATTTTATCGCGGTGGGTGGCGACGGGGACGAGCGGCACAATGAGTACGAGAAGCTGGTTGCCTCGGGCAACGAGGGTGAGCCCATGGTACCGGTGGACGATGACGACCCCGCTTATATTATGTACACCTCCGGCACCACCGGCCGCCCCAAGGGGGCGGTGCTGACGCATAAGAACAAATTCATGAACTGCGTCAACTGCATCATCGAGATAGGGCTCCATGCCGATGATGTTTACCTCTGCGTCCCGCCGCTGTTCCACACCGCGGCACTGGCTGTCATGCTCATGATGGTGTTCCTGGGCGGCACTACGGTACTGGTGCGGCAGTTTGAGCCGGCGGCGGTGGTGGAGACCGCGGCGCGGGAGAAGGTCACCCTCACCTTCCTGGTGCCGGCCATGTGGAACGCCCTGCTGCTGGTGCCCGGGCTGGGTGAGAAGATGAAAACCCTGCGCAAGGCCATCACCGGCGCGGCCATCATGCCGGTTTCGCTGAAAGAGGCGGTGCTGAAAGCCCTGCCCGGGGTGGGGCTGCTGGACGCCTTCGGGCAGACCGAGATGAGCCCGGTGACCACCCTGCTGAAACCGGAGGATACACTGCGCAAGGGGGCGTCGGTGGGCCGGCCGGTGGTCAACGTGGAGGTGCGCGTGGTGGACGACGCCGGGTGCGACGTGCCCGTGGGCGAGGTGGGGGAGATTGTCTACCGGGGCCCCACCATGCTGAAGGAGTACTACCGTGACCCGCAAGCCACCGCCGCCGCCATCAAGGACAGCTGGTTCCACAGCGGCGACCTGGTGCGCATGGACGACGAGGGGTTTGTTTACGTGGTGGACCGCAAGAAGGACATGCTCATTTCCGGCGGCGAGAACGTCTACCCGGCCGAGGTGGAAGAGGTGCTGTACCGGCACGAAAAAGTGCTGGAAGCTGCCGTCATCGGCGTGCCCGACGAGCGATGGGGCGAGCGGGTGCACGCCGTAGTGGTGCCCAAGCCGGGAGCAGCCCTCACCGCGCAGGAAATCATAGACTGGTGTGCCTCGCACCTGGCGGGGTATAAAAAGCCGCGCTCGGTGGAATTTGTGGAAGCCTTGCCCAGAAACGCCTCGGGCAAGGTGCTTAAGAACACCCTGCGGGAATGGTACCGCAAGCAACAACAATAAGCAAAAGGGGGAAGGTTAATGGACATCGGCGGTATGCTGGCCAGAAACGCCCGGCGCCACCCCGACAAGGAAGCGCTGGTGTACGGCGACCTGCGCTACTCATACCGGGAGTTGAACGAGGAGGTAAACCGGCTGGCCAACGCCCTGGCCGGCCTGGGGGTGCACAAAGGGGACAAGGTGGCCATGATGATGCAGAACTCCGACCGTTACGTGGTGGCCTTCATGGCCATTATGAAGCTGGGGGCGGTAGCGGTACCTGTCAACTACCGCTTGGCCGCACCCGAGGTGGAGTACATCGCCAACCACTCGGACAGCGTAGCCATCATTTTCGACCCCGAGTACGGCGAGTTGGTGGATTCTCTGGAGGGCAAGCTGCCGGGGGTGCACCACCTGATCCGCGCCGGGGCGGGGGACCGGCCGGCCGGCGCGCTGGACTGGGATGAGCTGGTGCGCGCCGCCGCGGCCGGCGAGCCCGGCATGACGGTGGACGAGTGGGACGACTGTGAGATTTTGTACACCTCCGGCACCACAGGCCGCCCCAAGGGAGCCGTGTTTGACCACCACCGCATCATCCACGTGGGCATGGCGATGGTGGTGCACATGGGGGTGAACCCCAAGGATCGCCTGCTGCACCTGGCGCCCCTGTTCCACTCGGCCCAGCTGAACCTGTTCCTGGTGTCGGGCATGTACGTGGGAGCTACGCACGTAGTCATGCGCGTCTTCGAGCCACGGGCGGTTTTGGAAACCATCCAGCGCGAGCGCATCACCCTCTTTTTCGGCGTGCCCACCATGTACAACTTCATGCTGCAGGTGCCGGACTTCGACAAATACAATTTAAGCTCAGTCACCCGTTGCGGCTACGGCGCGGCTCCCATGCCCACGGAACTGGTGCGCCAGGCCCTGGCCAAGTTTCCCACGGACCAGTTTTACAACCTGTGCGGCCTCACCGAAGGGGGCCCGGGCGGCGTGCTGCTGGAGCCCGAGGATCAGCTGCGCAAGCCCGGAGCGGGCGGCAAGGCCATCGTCAACACCGAGGCCCGGGTGGTGGACGAGGCGGGGCGCGACGTGGCTCCCGGCCAGGTAGGCGAGTTCATCATCCGCAGCGAGATGGTCATGAAGGGTTACTACAAGAACCCCGAGGCCACGGCCGAGACCCTGCGAGACGGGTGGCTGTACACCGGTGACCTGGCCACCATCGACGAGGAAGGCTACATTACCCTGGTGGACCGCAAGAAGGACATGATTATCACCGGTGGGGAAAACGTGTATTCCACCGAGGTGGAACACGTCCTTTACCAGCACCCCGGCGTGCTGGAGGCAGCGGTAATCGGGATACCGCACCCGGTTTGGGGGGAAACCGTCACCGCCGTGGTTTGCCCCAAGCCGGGGGTGACCCTGACCGGGGAGGAACTGCGCGCTTTTTGCGCCCGGCACCTGGCCGACTACAAGATACCGCGCATTTATAAATTCACCGGCCCGCTGCCCAGGAACGCTTCGGGCAAGGTGCTCAAGCGGGTGCTACGGGAGAATTACCGCGGGGAGCAGCAGGGATAAATTGGTGCATATTGAATCGCATCGTTCTGCGTTGCCGGCGCTGTTGCCGGCGCGTTGTTTGTATATTACTGCTTTTAGCAGGTTAATACTACCTGTAACACTTATCTAAATTTTACACGTAATTAGTTTGATCCCCTTCAAAGCCACGAACATTAATATCTTCTTTCGCAGCCATGATAAAACCTGTTGTTAGGGGGCTAAGAAAAAAAGGACATTTCTCTTGGAGGGGAATTTATTTCCGAAACCAAATCTGTAAATAATTTAACCAATTTCGGATCAAATTGGCTACCGGCACACCTATTTAGTTCCTCCAAAGCTTCTTGCTGGCTAATTGCTTTTTTATATATCCGGCCACGGGTCATAACATCGTAGGTATCAACAATTGCTATTATCCGCGAGTTAAGCGGTATTTTTTCTCCTTTTAATCCTCTGGGATATCCGGTTCCGTCCCACCGTTCATGGTGGGCTAAAATAGCGTCGGCTATATGTGCCAATTCGGGAGAGGATTGGGCAATACGATAACCTATCTCTGTATGTTTTTTTATGATTTCCCATTCATCCTGTGTTAACGTGTCTTGTTTCGTAAGAATACTGTTCGGAATTGCAATTTTTCCAATATCATGCAATGCTGCCAAAAGAGCCAGCTCATCTAACTGGTTATCCGACAATTTAAGCTTTCGTCCTAACTGTAGAGCCAACTCCTGCACGCGACGTGCATGTTCTTCCGTTTCATGGGTTTTCTCCTGCAGCGTTTTCTTTAAGGAAGAAATGATGGAGCTGCGAACACTCTTGCTCCTGAATAGTTTGTGCCGGTACATTCTGTCCTCGGCTTCCCTGAGTATTTTTTGTATATCCTGGCCAGGTTCCTCTTTGGTTGCAGTACCTAGGGCAATGCTAAGCTGTATGGGGTCTTTTTGGGCTTTCCTGCAGGCTTCTTTTATTCGATTACAAATTTCTATAACTATATTCTTAGGGGTTTGTGGTAAAAGGATTACAAACTCATCTCCACCCCAGCGGGCCACAATATCTTCCTGCCGGCAGGAATTTTTCAATATACGGGCTATCCTTCTTAACAGCTTGTCCCCTTCGTGGTGGCCAAAGGTGTCGTTAATCAACTTCAAGCCATTGACATCTCCCAGAATTATGCTTAAGGGCAACTGTCTTTTGACGTCCAAACGTTTTAGCTCTTCTTCGAGGTAAGCCCGGTTATAAAGCCCGGTCACTTTGTCGTAAAAACTTAAATATCTGATTTGTTCTTCCGCCTGTTTGCGCTCAGTAATATCCTGGACTTGTACCATAAATCCGTAATGGGCACCTTCATTTGTCCTTAAAGGAGTTATGAGGCAATCAAGATAACAAGTTCCTGATTTTGCCGTCTTATATAATGCCATTTTCTTTACTATATCGAAATCGAATTCCGCTTCATACCTTACGCTTTCACCTTCAAGAAGTTTCTTTTTTACTTCGTCCGGAATATTGGGGTCATCAAAAAGTTTAAATCCTTTCACTTCCTCGATATCGGATATTCCAAATATGTCCAGGCAGGCTTGGTTGGCATCGATTAATTGACCACCGGCATCGTACAATTCGATTCCAATTGGTGATTGCGAGTAAATGTTTCTAAATCTCTCTTCGCTTTCTCGCAGTGCCTCTTCGGCTTGTTTTTGCTCGGTAATGTCCTGCGCACTGCATATTACATATTCCACGTTTCCGTGCGGATCGAAGCTGGGGGTTCTCACTATGGATAACAGGCGTTTCTCTCCGCAGCCATTATAGACCCATTCTTCCGTTTGGATCTGCTTTTTTTCCTCGAAAACCCTCCTGTTTTCTTTAATATAAGCCATTGCTTCCTCTTTCGTGCTGGTAACTTCAAACAGGCTTTTATTTTCCAGTTCTTCTTTTTTCTTTCCCAAAAACTCCGCGTGGGCTTTGTTTGCTGTTCCGTACGTTTCTGCGTCCTTTAAATACCAAACTTGAATTGGGATACTGTCCAGAAGCAACCGTTGCTCTCTGGATTTCTCTTTTTCAAGTTCCCGCTGTTCCCGCTCTAAACGCTTAACCCTTAATATCTCTTCAATGCGACGGGCAAAAATGGTATACAACCTTCTATCGCGTTCGGAAAGAGCAAAAGCCTGTTCCAAATACAATAACCCCGACTTTCCCTTTTCCAGGTGATATAAAAAAGAATTATCCACCCTTTCTTCAACAGCCCTCCAGATATCGCTTTCCTTTTGAAAGCCCCAACATCCCAAACACTTTTGACTATCCCCTTTACCGGTGATGAGGGCTAGGCGGCGGACTCCAAATAGCCGGGTTGACTTTTCAATTATTTCGGGTATTAAGTCCTCTTCCCGTTCCGGAAACGAAAAGGAGGCAATATCGTATAAAATAAATAGCTCAAATGTGTTTAGATTCACGGACACCTATTGCCACCCCACAGCTACAACGACGGTCTTGTTATGAAAGAACGGGATACCGGAAAAAGTACCTACTTCTCCAAATGTGAGCATGCCTATCACAGGTATGTCTGGCCCTATAACTTCCATGACCGCTTTCAGTTCGCGCTTAAATTCTTTACCCATTAATAGATAACGGGAAACGCAATCAAATAAAAATACTATCTTTGGAAGTTTTACGTTATTTACTGCTGTTTTAGCCACTTCTCCGGCAGCGGTGATGAGGTTATCAAAGGTACTTTCCATCAGAGTCACCACGGTGTTTTGCGGAACCTCCGTAACAAAGGTTATGCTGTTATCTTCTTCAATTTCAAGGGGATCCCGGATGAGGAAATTACCACCCACACATGGTATGGCAAAGGGATGCTTCATACCGTAGCAGGGAAAGTTTACCTTATCAAAACCTCCCAAGCATTCCGAGTATACCTCGAATGCTGGAAGTCCATCAATTTCGCAAACTTTTTTGCCCTCTGCCTTAGTAATTACCATAGGCTGTCCCGCAGGATGCCAGCCGTGGCCTATCCCAATTTGAAAATTAATTCCTTTAACAAGAGCAATTGCAAGGGCATTACTTTTAATTCCATGGTCAGTGAATTGGTAGGTTTGAAAAGACTTAAGATTATGTCCCGTTCCTCCACCGATATAGATAAAGTCCGGTCCCAGGACATTATATATTCCTCTTAGGAGCTCGGAGAGATTAGCAGCGCATCCATCCGGAAATGCAAAGACCGTCCCGGAGTCAATACCACTAGCGCGCAACTTTTTGCCTGCCTCTTCTCCGCTTTTCCAGGGAGATAAGGTAATATTTTCTTGCAAGCACGTGACAGCTTGAATTTCAGAACCGCTAATCGTACAAATTCCTACTCCTTTCTCCAATACCCCAGCAGTGGTAATAATACCGGAAGTACAAGCCCCTATTAACTTGGATTTACCTATAACCCTTTTAACAGCCTGAAATATCAACTTTTGGTTATAATTTTCGGTGCTAAAGAGAAAGGTGATGGCAGGTTCTCCACTTTGCTTAACGGCTTGTTCTGCTGCTAATCTTCCCGCTAGTGTTGAATCATTTTCCTGGTTATAACCTATGCCCACCTGCATATTATTTCCCCCAACAAGCCGCCTGATATAAATTCAAATGAGTTAATGTTCTGCTGCTTACTCGATTTTTTCCGGTCCTATTTCAGATAGCCGTTAGTTCAATGGTATAAATCTCCTATTGTTCATTTATCGCTACCCTTAATACTAATTAAATTTAATTAAATAGCAAGCCATTGTCAAGCAAAAGTGATGTGAAAGGAGTTGTATCATTATGCAAAATAGAAGAAGTGATAATGACTTGGGTAGCAAGGTCTGAAAAGTTATTTGCCTGTTATCTTGAAACTTGTAACTCTTGGGAACAGCCTTGCGCGGACACGCATGTAGGCGGTGTTGGCGGTCGGGGCATTGCTGCCCCCTCCTACTCGTTGGCCCTGTTTTGTGGTATGATGGAAAAAAACACCGCCTACCATGAGCATGCAGGTGGTAATCGAGAAGGAGAATAGCGGCGGCTTTTTTCTAAGTAAAGTTGAGTAACGAAGTGCAGGTGTGGTAACTGTGTATGACTGGCTGAACCGCGCGGCACAGCCGCCCGGCGTGCCTTTCCGCCTGAGCGCGTATCGCGAGTGGAATGAAGCCCAGCAAAAGGTGGTGCAAAGTTTTCAGCAGAGCACCGCGCACGTGGACGAAAAATGGCTGTATTTGATCCTGGGCGTGCCGGCTCTGTTGCTGGTAATTATTTTGCTAAGCAAATTTTTGGGGAAACGGGGGTAATGGCGTTATGAATGGCGAAACCATCTTTATGATTCACGGGATGATGGGCGGAAGCTGGTGTTGGGATAATTACAAATCTTTTTTCACGGAACGGGGCTACCGCTGCATTACTCCCGTTTTGCGCCACCACGACACCGACCCCCGTGCTGCGCCTGACCCGCGCCTGGGTACTACCGGCCTGCTGGATTACGCCGCCGACCTGGAAAGGGAGATACGCCGGATGGACACGGCCCCCGTTATTATGGGCCATTCCATGGGCGGGCTGCTGGCGCAAATACTGGGCAGCCGGGGGCTGGCCAAGGCGCTGGTGCTCCTTACCCCCGCGGCTCCGCACGGTATTCACTGCGTCAGTTTCTCGGTTTTCCGCAGCTTCGCCGGTCTGCTGGCGCGAGGCAGCTTTTGGAAGAAACTCTTTCGCATTTCCTTCCGGCAGGCGGTGTACGCCATGCTGCACCTTTTGCCGCCCGCGGAGCAGAGAAAGGTTTATGACAGGTTGGTTTACGAATCGGGCCGGGCGGCCTTCCAGATCGGCTTTTGGTTTCTGGACGCCGAAAAGGCTTCCAAGGTGGACCACGCACGAGTGCGGTGCCCGGTGCTGGTGGTCGGCGGGAGCTGCGACAGGGTTACGCCGGCCGCGGTGGTGAAAAAAGTGGCGGAAAAATACGGGAGTGTTTCCACTTACCGGGAATACGAGAACCATGCCCACTGGGTCCTGGGCGAGCCGGGATGGCAAAACATTGTCGCGGATGTGGCAGCCTGGCTGGAGAAAGTGCTGTGATCCATTGAACGGCAGGAAAAAGCGGCCGGACCGGCACCGGCCGCCCCGGGAGTGGTGCGCCGCATGTTGAGCGACCCCGGACCCTGGTTCACGCGCCGTACTTTGCTGGCGCTGAGCGTTGCTTTTGCTGCCGCCTGCACGCTGGCAGCCGGGCTGCTGGCGTCGTTTTTCGGGCCCGGGGACTGGCGGGCTATTTTTGGCGCCGGGCGGGCGCTGCCGCAGCAGCTGGCGCTGGGTGCGCTGTTCGGGGCGGGGGCGGGCGCGGCCTGCCTCTTTAGCCTTTTGCGGGTGCCCGTCTTTGCGGAACTGCGCGACTTGTTCCTGCACGTCATCTTACAGGCGCGGCTGACGCGGGCCGACATGGCCTTTATTTCCCTTGGCGCGGGTTTTAGCGAGGAACTGCTCTTCCGGGGGGCTCTGCAGCCCCTGATCGGCATTTGGTGGTCTTCCCTGCTGTTCATCGCCCTGCACGGTTACTTCAACCCCCGCAGCTGGCGGGTAACCCTGTACGGCGTGCTGATGCTGGCGGTCAGTTTGGGGCTAGGCCTTCTCTGCCGCCACGCAGGGCTGGCATCCGCCGTGACCGCGCACACCGTGGTAGACGTAGTCATTCTCTGGGGGCTGCATTTCCGGCATGCTGCGGGCAAAACGGCCCCGTAAGGCCGGATAATTTTTTGTTCCCGCCGCCAGAATAATATATGAAACGTACCGGCTGTAATCACCTGGCGGCAAAAGGGGGTATTTACCGTGACTAAAAGACCGCATCACCCGGATTTCAGTTACCGGGAGCCGGAACTGCAGGAGGACCTGCACCGCCCGGTGGGCTCTCCGCGGACCAGGGAAGCCAGGTCCCAGAAGGCGCAGCTGCGGAGCCGGCACCGGCACGGCACCAGCAAGGCCGTGAAGATGGGCATGGCCGAGAAAACCGGCCTGCGGGAAAATTAAGGGAGAGGCGCGGGATTCATGCCCGGCACTATCCAAATTCCGTTATTTCATGGCAGTGCGAGAATTTCTGCGCGGCAAGATTTGCATTATATACATTTGTTCATAAAACAACCGCCGGCGGGCAGGGAAAACGGCCGGCGGCAAGAATATAGCTTTTACCGGAAGGTGCTGCCGCAAGGCGCGGAATTACAAAAATGAGGTGATGCTAATGCCGGTGCGCTTAACCACGTTGTGCGAAAACACGGTGGGGGCTCTTGGTTTTAGCGGCGAGTGGGGCTTGAGCATACTGGTTGAGGCCGGAGGGGAGGCGGTACTGCTGGATGCCGGGCTTGGCGACGCGGTGGTGAAAAATGCCGACGTAGGGGGCGTGGACCTGGGCAAAATAAGCAAGGTGGTGATCAGCCACGGCCACGCCGATCATACGGGGGGCCTGCGCCCGCTGCTGCGGAGGCTGGGCAAGCAGGTGGAAGTTTACGGGCACCCCGCCATGTGGGACAAAAAATATGCTTACGTAAAGCCACCCGCCGGCGGTACAGGGCGTTACCGCTACATCGGCGTTCCCTATTGCCGCGAGGAACTGGAGGGCCTGGGCGCTTCTTTCGTCCTGCACAGGGAGCCGGTCTGGTTGAACGAAAATATGGTGGTAACCGGCGAGGTGCCCATGACCACCTCTTTTGAACAGGTGGACGACAACATGTTCGTCAATAAGGACGGCGATTTTGTGCCGGATGAACTGCCCGACGACCGGGCGCTGGTGGTCAAGACGGCCAAGGGGTTGGTGGTGGTGCTGGGCTGCGCCCACCGGGGCATGGTCAACACCCTGCTGCACGCGCGGGAAATAACCGGCGTGCAGGAAATATACGCCGTGGTGGGGGGCACTCACCTGATACGGGCCAAGGAAGACCAGCTGCGGGAGACCGTGGAGGCGCTGCGCCGGCTGGGCGTAGCCCGGATCGGCGTTTCTCACTGCACCGGGCTGGCGGCGGCGGCGCTGCTGGCGCGGGAATTCGGCGCGGCCTTTTTCTTCAACAACGCCGGCACCGTGGTGGATTTGTAAAGGTGCTTGGTTAAGTTTCCTTCCTGCGGGTAAAGCTAGGTATATAAGGAAAACCGCAGGAAGGAGGAATCTTTTTGCCGTTTAGAGAAATCGACGAATCAGCGGCCCAGCAATTCTTCAACATGCTGGGCGACGCGCCGTCCATCCCGGAACTGCAGGAGCGGTATCCCGGCATAGACAATTTGATGCACGTGCTGACCGCCCAGCTGGCCGTCTTTTTCTTGCTGCCCTACCTGGAAGGTAAAATGACCTGCCGGGACCTGGCGGAATCAATGCGGCGTTACCTGTACACGGCCTTTGCCTTCGGCGTAATCATGCGGGAAAACGATTTTGCCACCAGTTACGTGATGGAGTTGTACAACAAAGACGGCAGCGGCCCCGATATTGGCGCCGCGCACGACTAACCCCCTGCCGGGGGGTTAATTTTTTTGCAGCAGGTTGTTTTCCACCCAGCTGCGGATATCCGGAAAAAAAGTATTGCCATTTTCCACCGCCGGTGATAATATAACACTAAGTAAACTAATTTAGTGTTATTAGTTTACCTTCATTTTTTGGCTAACCAGTTAACTGAAAGGAGTATGGCGGATGGATGCGAAAAAGCGGGTCGCGGCCGGGCTGGCTGTGCTGCTGCTGGCAGCGGCCGCCTACTGGGGCTACCGGGCGTATTTCGCCCCGGCTGAAACGGCTATTCAGGCCACCGGTACCATTGAAGCCACGGAAGTGGAGCTGCAGGCTAAAACTCCGGGCACCTTGGAGAAGATCACCGTGGAAGCCGGGGACACGGTTACCCGGGGGCAGCTGGTGGCTGAGCTTTCCCGCAGCGACCTGGTGGCCCAGCGGGAGCAAAACGCCATGCTGGTGTCGAAGGCGGAGGCGCAGCTGGCGGACCTCCTGTCGGGGGCCAGGGCGCAGGAGCTCAAGGAGGCCGCAGCCGCTGTGGACACCGCCAGGGTTGATTACGAAAAGGCCGCCGCGGACTTGGAGAGGGCCAAAACTCTTTTCGCGGAAGGCGCCATTTCCCGGTCGGACCTGGAAAGAGCCGAGGTGAACATGCAGGCGGCCCAAAACCGGCTGCGGGCCGCCGAAGCCAGGCTGAGCATGCTGCAGGCGGGCAGCCGGCCCCAGCAGGTCAACGCCGCGCGGGCCGAGTTGGAGCGGGCCAGGGCCATGCTGGCGGCCACCGAGGCCGTGCTGGAGGACCTCAAAATCTATTCCCCCATTGACGGTGTGGTGCTGAGCAGCAACTACCAGGAAGGCGAGTTTGTCCAGATGGGGGCGTCCCTGGTTACCGTGGCCGACCTGGATGACCTGTGGATCAAGGTTTACATTCCCACGGACGATTTGCCGCGCGTCAAGCTGGGCGACACGGTGCATTTTACGGTCAGCGGGTATGACAGGGTTTTTACGGGCGTCGTGGAGCAAATAGCTTCCCGGGGCGAGTACACCCCCAAGACCATCCAGACCAAGAAGGAGCGGGCCAACGTTGTCTTCGCCGTTAAAATAGGTATCGACAGCGCGGGCAGCGTGCTGAAGCCGGGGATGCCGGCGGACGTGGTGTTTGATGAAAACTGAAGCGGTTTGCCTGCGGTTTGACCGGCGCGTGCCCGCGGCGTGCACCGGTGGTGATAAAATGTCCGGGAGCGGGGTGGGGTGGAAATGATCAGCGCCAGCGGCTTAACCAAGGCGTTCGGCAGCAACGTGGCGGTGGACGGGGTGGACCTCCACGTACCCGAGCAGGATATATTCGGCCTGGTGGGGCCGGACGGGGCCGGCAAAACCACCCTCATCCGCATGATTTGCGGGCTGATAGCGCCGGACCGGGGCGAAGTTTCCCTGCTGGGCCTGGCGCCGTCCCAAGTGGAAAAGGCCAGAGGGAAAATGGGTTACATGCCCCAGCGTTTCAGCCTGTATGGTGACCTGACGGTGATGGAGAATATCTATTTTTTCGGCGCCATGTACGGCCTGGCCAAGAAAACCATCAGGCAGCGGGCCGAAGAAATACTGGCGTTAACCGGCCTGCTGGATTTTAAAGACCGCTTGGCCGATAACCTGTCGGGCGGCATGAAGCAGAAACTGGCCCTCACCTGCTCCCTAGTCACCAGGCCCGCCCTGCTGGTGCTGGATGAGCCCACCTACGGGGTGGACCCCCAGTCGCGCAAGGAATTCTGGCGGCTGTTATACCGCCTGAACCGGGAAGGCATCACCATAGTGGTTTCCACGCCCTACATGGACGAGGCCGAGCTGTGCAAAACCGTGGGTTTTATGAACCGCGGCCGCCTGGTGACGTCTGCTTCGCCCGCCGGCTTGAAGCGGGATTTTCCCTACCGCATACTGGAGGTGCGGGCAGCGGCCGGCGACCCGGGCATGTTCCGGGGACTGGCAGGCGTGCTGGACGCTGCTTTTTACGGCGACAAGCACCGCCTGATCGCCAGCGACCTCCGGGCCGCCCGGCAGGCCGTTGCCGGGCGTTTGGCCGCCTGGGGCGTGCGGGATGCCGCCGTGCGGGAGGTGCCTCCGTCCATGGAAGATATATTCGTGGCTCTGGCAGAAAAAGAGGTGGGTTAGATGGAGTACGTGGTGACGGCCAACGAGCTGACCAAAACCTTCGGCAGTTTCACCGCCGTCGACAGGTTGACGTTGCAGATTAAGCGGGGGGAGATATACGGTTTTTTGGGCCCCAACGGGGCGGGCAAGTCCACCGCCATAAGGATGTTTTGCGGCATCCTGGAACCGACGTCGGGTTCCGGTACGGTGTTGGGTTACGACTTGGTGCGGGAAGCGGAAAAAATTAAGCCCAAGATAGGTTACATGTCGCAGAAATTCAGCCTTTACGACGACCTGACCGTGCAGGAGAACCTTAACTTTTACGCCGGGCTTTACGGCCTGTCCCGCGGGGCAAGGAAGGAGCGGGTGCGGGAGATGGTGGCCATGGCCGGGCTTACAGGCCGGGAAAACGAACTGGCGGCCAATCTCAGCGGCGGCTGGAAGCAGCGGCTGGCGCTGGGCTGCGCCATCATCGCCGGCCCTTCGCTGGTGTTCCTCGACGAGCCCACCAGCGGGGTGAGTCCCACCAGCCGGCGCATGTTTTTCGGTATCATCCAGGAGATGGCTGCCCGGGGCGTGACGGTGATGGTCACCACCCACTTCATGGATGAGGCCGAATACTGCAATAAAATCGCCTTTATAGCCGGCGGGCGGCTGATGGCCGTAGATACCCCGGACAACTTAAAACAAAACGTGCTGGGCGGGTACCTGGTGGAACTGGCGGTTCCCAACGCCATGGATATGATGGACGGCATCGGGCGCCTGCCCTACGTCAGGGAGTGCTCGCTGCACGGCCCCGTGCTGCACGTGCTGCTGGACGACGCCGCGCACGCGGCGGCGCTGCGCCAATACGCCGGCGCCGAGCCCAGGCCGGTGCCGCCTTCGCTGGAAGACGTGTTTATAGCCCTGGCCCGGCGCCCGCCGCGGTAGGGGCGGCCGGGCCGGTCCCGCTGCGGGGCTGGAACAAGAACGGCAAATCTAACGGGGCGGCTCGCCCCGCAAAGGCAGGAGTTGATCCCGGTGAACAGAATTCTGGCCATACTGCACAAGGAAGTTTTACAGATGCGCAGGGATCGCATGACGCTGGCCCTGGTGTTCCTTCTTCCGCTGGTGCAGCTGCTGCTTTTCGGCTATGCCATCCAGACGGAAGTGAGGCACATCCCCACCGTGGTGTTCGACCAGTCCTTGTCCGCCGAAAGCCGCGACCTGCTCAACTCCTTCAGCGCTTCCGGGTACTTCGACATTACCTACACGGTGAACGATTATGACGAGGTCAACAGGATGATCGACAGCGGGAAAGCCAAGGCGGGTATTATTTTACCCCCGGACTTCGACCGTATTCTTAAACGGGGCGGGTCGGCCCCCGTGCAGGTGATAGTGGACGCCAGCGACAACATGGTGGCCAACCAGGCCATAGCCATTGCCAACGCCATAGGGTTGATAAAATCTCAGGAGATAATAGCCAGCCGGTGGAACGTGCCGGGGCCTCCCTACGACGTCAGGGTCCGGCCCTGGTACAACCCCGACGGCATAACCGCTTATTACATGGTGCCGGCCATTCTGGGCATCATCGTGACCATGACCATGGTCATCATGACTTCCATGGGCATCGTGCGGGAGAGGGAACGGGGCACCCTGGAACAATTGATAGTGACGCCCGTCAAGTCCTACGAGCTGATGATCGGCAAGATTTTGCCCTACATTGCCCTGGGCTACGTGCAAATCACGGTGGCCCTGCTGGTGGGCGTGCTGGTATTCAACGTGCCCATTAAAGGCAGCGTGCTGGAGTTGTACATTTTGACGTTGTTCTTCATCACAGCCTCCCTGGGCCTGGGCATTTTAATTTCCAACATTGCCCGCACCCAAATGCAGGCCTTCCAGATGTCGTTTTTCATCATGCTGCCCAGCATCCTGATCTCCGGCTTCATGTTTCCGCGGGAAGCCATGCCCGACTTTATTTATTATCTCAGCGGTTTGATCCCGCTGACTTATTACCTGGACATCATCAGGGGCATCGTGCTGAAGGGCATCGGTTTCTCCTACCTGGTGGGGCAGGTAACGTGCCTGCTGGTGTTTTCCGTGGTACTGCTCACCTTGAGCATTATCAAGTTTAAAAAGAAAATTGCCTGACGGCTGGGCCCAGCTTGTGATAGAGCAGGAAAAATAGTTGCGGCGCGCCGCCCGCCCCGAGCGCCGGGTCGCGGCAGCAGGGAGTGAAGGATTGTGCATGCCAGGGACAAAATAATAACCGCTTTTCGCGAGCTGTCCCGCACCAAGGGGTTGTACAGGGTGACCATGGACGAGCTGGCCGCCCGGGCGGGTATGAGCAAGAGAACGGTTTACCGCCATTTCAAGAACAAGGATGAAATTATCGAGGCGGTTTTAAGCGAGTTTATGCACGGCGTGGCCGGGGATGTAGAGCGCATCATTGCCCGGGAAGATAACCCCTCGGCCCTTTTCACCGCGGTGGTTACGCACTTTATGCGCCGGGGGCGTTCCTTTATTAGCCCGCTGGTACTGCAG
>CAJYBN010000020.1 GCA_913064925.1 uncultured Peptococcaceae bacterium | reverse complement strand
TGGAGTTCAGACGTGTGCTCTTCCGATCTTGCCATACTACTATAGATACATTGTAAACGGGAGTGATTATATGATTATTGCCCTGGCTCAGGTTAACCCCGTGGTGGGCGATATACCTTACAACGCCGGCAAGGTCCTGGAGTACAGCACCAAGGCTAGGAACGCCGGAGCGGATCTGGTAGTGTTTCCCGAACTGACACTGACGGGCTACCCGCCCAAGGATTTGCTGCTGCGCAAGGAATTCCTGGATGAAACGGAAAACTGGATGTCCCGCATCATACCCGCCAGCCGCGATATCGGCATCTTGCTGGGTACCCCCCAGCGCGGAGAAAAGGGGTTGTACAATGCGGCAATACTGCTGCAAGGCGGCCGGGTGAAGGGCCTGCAGTACAAAAGCCTCATCCCCTATTACGACGTTTTCGATGAAACAAGGTATTTCAAGCCCGCACCCGAGCGCCGGTGCATTGATTTTTGCGGGATGAAACTGGGGGTTACGGTCTGCGAGGACATCTGGAACGATAAAAGCTACTGGAACCGCCGGCTCTACGACATCGACCCGGTGGAAGAACTGGTAGCCCAAGGCGCGAAACTAATCATCAACCTGTCGGCTTCGCCTTATCATTTCGGCAAGCACACCCTGCGCGTCGACATGCTGGGCAAGGTGGCCGCCAGGCACGGCGTGGGTATCATATACGTCAACCAGGTAGGGGGCAACGACCACCTGGTATTTGACGGTTCCAGCTGCGTCGTGACCCCGAAGGGCACGGTACGCCTGCAGCTGCAAAGCTTTAACGAGGGTTTGGCCGTCGTTGATACGGATGCGCTAATCGCCGCCGGCGCAGCCTTGCCGGACAGCGGCGCCGCGCAGGCAGCGGGTGTAGAAGATATCAGCTGGGTTTACGAAGCATTGGTACTGGGCACCAGGGACTACCTGCACAAAAACGGGTTTACCCGCGCCGTCGTCGGCCTAAGCGGGGGCATCGATTCATCGGTCACCGCCGCCCTGGCGGCCCACGCCCTGGGCCCGGCCAACGTGCTGGGCGTTGCCATGCCCTCGCGTTACTCTTCCCGGAGCAGCCTGGACGACGCCGCCCAACTGGCCGGCAACCTGGACATACAATTTAGGGTAATACCCATTGAAAGCATTTTTCAGGCCTACATTGGTGCGCTCAACCCCAGCGGCGCCGTCATGATGGACCTGGCCGAGGAAAACGTGCAAGCCAGGATCAGGGGCAACATCCTCATGTATATATCCAACCGGGAGGGCCACCTGGTGCTGGCCACCGGCAATAAGTCGGAAATGGCCATGGGTTACAGCACCCTGTACGGAGACATGACCGGAGGATTGAACGTGCTGGCCGACGTGCCCAAGGTGATGGTATACCGGCTAGCGCATTACATCAACAGGAACGGGGAAGTCATTCCCCGCAGCGTGATTGACAAGCCGCCTTCCGCCGAGCTGAAACCGGACCAAAAGGACGAGGACAGCCTGCCGCCATACAATGTGCTGGACGAGATCCTCAAGGCATATATTGAAGACTTGCGCCCCGTGAATGAAATTGCGGCCATGGGCTACAGCCGGGAACTGGTGGCGGGTATCGCCCGCCGCGTAAACCGGGCGGAATACAAGCGCCAGCAGGCCCCGCCTGGCCTAAAGGTGACTTCCCGGGCCTTCGGGCCGGGCCGCCGCATGCCCATCGCCCACCGCTGGCACCTGAAATAAAAAACCTTTTGTCATCTAGAGCAACCAACGTGCCGTTCAACCGGGCGAGCCGGTTCCCCGGCCAGGGGCAGACCCTGCCTTCCACCTTAACGTATCTTCAATCAACCAAATCATTGTCCGCAAACAGCCGGTCGCGGGCCCGCTCAATTAACCGGGGATCATCGTTTTCCGGTGCGTTTACCCGGGAGGAAACAGGATAGGCCACCATTTCACCTCCGTAAGGCCGCAGCAATGCCTGCAGCAGCGAGGTATCGTCAGAAGAGAGCCAAAGTGCGTACTCCTGTTCTTCAGTGAAGATGACAGGCATCCTGTGGTGCACGGCCTCAAGATACTCATTGGCCGCAGTGGTTATTATACAGCAGGTGTGGACCACACCTCCCCCGGCGGGCCGCCAGGCGCTCCACAGGCCGGGGAAGGCGAACAGTTTTTCTCCCGGCAAAATAATGCGCAGCGGCCGTTTGGTCCTGCCCTCCTTCTTCCACTCGTAAAAACCATCGGCGGGAACCAGGCAGCGCCGGTGCCGGAAGGACTGCCTGTAGGCCGGCTTGCCGGCAACCGTTTCCGCGCGGGCATTGATCATTTTGTAGCTCGTGCGCTCATCCCCGGTCCAAGGAGGTATAAACCCCCACCGCATGGGAATTATCACCCTGCCGCCCGGCCCCTGCGTGACAACCGGTATATCCTGGCCGGGCGCTATATTGTAACGCGGCGCGTGGCGGTAATTTTTCACCTGCGCGCCAAAGGCGGCGGCCAGTTCGCTTATATCAACAGTCAGGGTAAAACGCCCGCACATGTTCATTCACCCCGCGTAACAGGTTCGACGAGCCGCGGCTGTTATCCTGTAACGAAAATTTTCTTTCACCCTACATAAAGTACCAGGCAAACGGCGCCCAGCCCAACGGGAGACAAAATAAAGCGCAGCTGCGCGGGCGGTTTCCCAGTCCATGTCCCCTTCGTTCAGCACCCCGGCGGATACGGTGTAACCATGCTTAACCAGCAGGTGCATAATGGCGGAACCGGCGCCTCCCCCGCAAATAAGGACATGGGTAATGGCCATAAAAAAGCCCCTTGCCGTTACAGTAGTAATTTTCTGACTATTATTACAACAACCGCCCAAACCGTTGTAAGTCTTAATAAACGGGTAATCCGGCACCTCAAACCCGGTTGTATAAAATTACGTCAGGTGTGATGCGATAATGGTCAACGGCGCGGCAGATGCCTGCGCGCAAACCCTTTATTTTAGCGCCCCGGGCGGCTGCATCCACCTGGCACACAGTTTGCACCTTAAGTTACATTATAAGTGAAAATGTTCTAAGAAAAGCAAATTTAAGTTTTCCATTAGGGGGTAAATGACGTGCGCTTTGGTGAAAGGTTGTACGAGTGGATGGTTGACAACCTGGAGCAACCCTTGCTGGAGGCCGAACTGCACAAGGTAGAAATGGCCCGGGACCATAATCCGCACGACAATGCCAACCGGATTTTTATCGCGGTGGCCTTTGTAACCGCGCCGCTGCTGGTCCTGGCGAGGTTCATATTGACTTAACCTGGAAAGTATTCTCCTGCTTAACGTTTCAGGGGAGGGGGAATCCATGACGGACAAGGAATTTATTTCCGTTTTTGTGCAGCAAAAGGAAAGGTTTATCAAGCAAATAGCACCCGGGGACAGCAACCGTATGGCGCTGGATCAATTTGAAAAGTGGTTAAAAGAAAAATTGGCCTCCAGGGCTGCCGCCCGGGGAACGCGCGAGGTAAGAAAACAGGAGCTGGGCGTTTTGCTGGACCAAGTGGTGAACGAAGCCACCATTATCTTACAGCGCCGCGGCCTGCGGGTTAACTGCGTTTCCTTCAAAGTACCGGGCGCGAAGACAACTTCCCGGTGCCTAAAGGTCCATCCTTACGACAACATTTATTACCGCATCTGCAAGACCTCTCCCCGCAAGGGCAAGTACAGGGGCATGAACTTGATAGCCATTGAACTGGTCATGGACGGCAACAAAAACAATGTATTCGTTCCTCTCCTGGCCCAAAAGGAAAACATAGAAAAGCAGCTGGGCATGGCAATTGAACGGGAAAGGCAAACAATAGAAGCCACCGGCAAGTACAGGTTCAAAGTATTCTTCCGCCTGGACAATTACGGGGCATCGGAAATTGTCCGGCAGCTGAGCCACACCTTGGCCGATTTCATATACGTCACCTGCCAGTACCTGCCGCAAACCAGTTGACCGCATCAGTAGAAATAATCGTCTATGACCATAAAAACGTCCAGAGTGCGCACGATGCCGATCACTTTACCCTCGTGCATCACCGGCAGGGAATTGACCTGCTGCTTCAACAAAACCAGCGCTACATCCAGTACCGTTGCTCCGGCGTCAACCGTGTACAGTTCCAGGGGGCGCATGACGTCCCGTACCCTGACCTTGGTTTCTTCCCGCAGCCGGTTCACGTAATACCATCCCCATGACTCGGCCTTGATTTGCGGGTCCTCTTCCAGCTCCTTCAAGCCCGCTGCCCGCAGCAACCCGCGCATGGTCAATATGCCCACCAAGCTGTTGTCTTCTCCCAGCACCAGCACGCTCCGGTGGCCGTGCCAGGCCCTTCCCTCGCTGTGCATGGCGCTTTGCAGCGCCTTTATGGCCTCGTACAAGGTGGCTTCCTCGCTGATGGTCACGTAGCTCTCTATGGGCACCATAATGTCGGCCGCCTTTTTGTTTTGCACGCGTATCCCCCCGTTAATCCAGCAGCTCGCCGATGACCCAAAAAACGTCGATAGTCCGCACCATGCCCGCCAGCCTGCTCCCGTCCATTACCGGCAGCAGGTTGATTTTATACTTGACCATTTTGCGCAACGCCTCGAACACACTGCTCCCCACGGATACGGTAATGAGATTGATGGGCCGCATGATATCCCGCACCACGATTTCCAGGTTATCGTTGAACTTGCGTAAAAAAAACAGTCCGGTGGCGTCGCTTTTCAGCAGGTGGTCCTGTATGGCCTGCAGCTGAAACGCCCGGAGCAGCCCGCGCAGAGTCAGCACGCCCACCAAGTGCTCCCTGCGATCCAGCACCAGGGCCGCCTGAAAACCGTACCAGGTTCCGTCCCGCTGGTGGAAGAACTGCCGCATAACCCGCACCGCCTCGGCAACGACGTCGTCTTCCTCCACCACGGGGAAATCGTGTACCGGCACCATTATGTTCTCCACGGTTTGCCTGTAAGGCATAAAGCACCTCCGTCACTCGATAATGCCCAGTTCCTTCATTTTGGCATACAGGGAACTCCGGTTTATTTTCAGCGCCTGGGCTGTGGCCGAGCGGTTCCAGTTGTTTTCCTCCAGAGCCTTGAGAATTACTTCCCGCTCCACCTCGGAAACAATTTCCTTCAAGGACTCGCCCTGTATTTCCCCCAGCCAGTCAATGCGCCGGTTACCCTTGCGCAGGCTGAGCGGCAGGTCCTCCACCGTCAGGAGCGGCCCGCTGGACATGAGCACCGCCCGTTCGCAGACGTTTTTTAGTTCCCTGATGTTGCCGGGCCAATCGTAATTCTCCAGCAGCACCATGGCCTCCCGGGAGAAACCGTTGATGGTCTTACCGTATTCGTTACAGCAGTTCCTAATGATATGATCCACCAGGGCGGGAATGTCTTCTTTGCGTTCCCGCAGCGGCGGCAGGACAATGTCCACCACATTGATCCGGTAATACAGGTCTTCCCGAAAGGTGCCCTCATCAATGCACTTCTCCAGGTCCTTGTTGGTGGCCGCCACGATGCGCACGTCCACGCGGATGGTTTCCGTACCGCCCACCCTTTCAAATTCCCTCTCCTGCAGCACGCGCAGCAGCTTGGCCTGGGTGGACAGTGACATCTCGCCGATTTCATCGAGAAAAATCGTGCCCTGATGCGCTAGTTCAAACTTGCCCTGCTTGGACGATACCGCTCCGGTAAACGCCCCCTTCTCGTGGCCGAATAATTCGCTTTCCAGCAAGTTTTCCGGGATAGAAGCGCAGTTTATTTTGACGAAATTCTTATGCCTGCGCACGCTGTTGTAATGGATTGCCCGGGCTACCAGCTCCTTGCCGGTGCCGCTTTCCCCCCTGATTAAAACCGTGGCGTTGCTGTTGGCCACCCGGCCGATGGTCTTGTAAATCTTCTGCATGGCCGGCGACTGGCCAATCATGATGTCTGTTTTTATTGTTTCTTCCCGGCTTTCCGACCGCTGGGCATTATGCATCATTTCCTTGACGTCCACGGCCTTTTTGATTATCTCCAGGAGTTCCTTGACCTGCAGGGGCTTCATCAGGTAGTCGAAGGCGCCCAGCCGCATGGCCTCGATGGTGGTTTCCGTAGACCCGTAGGCAGTGATCACTATCACCGGCACGTTTTGCCCGCGCTGGTTGATAATTTCTAGCGCCTGGATGCCGTCCATTTCCGGCATGCGTATATCCAGCAGTACCGCGTCCGGCTGTAGGCGGTCGATCATATCCAGCGCCTGCCGCCCGTCCGAGGCGCATTCCACCCGGTAGCCGTTATCCTCCAGTATATCCCGCAGCGCTTCCTGCACGCTCTGCTCGTCATCTGCTACCAGTATCAGCTTAGGCATGCTACACATCCTCCCTGGTTTTTAAGTAAAAGGTGAACTTGGTCCCCTTGCCCACTTCGCTTTCCACTTCGATGTGCCCCCCGTGCACCTGGATGATTTCATGGGCTATGGCCAATCCCAACCCTGTGCCTTTGGGCCGGGTGGAGTAAAACGGGTCAAACAGGTGGGCCAGGTGCTCCCGGGGTATGCCGCAGCCCGTGTCGGCTATGGAAACGTATACCTGCTCCGCGTCCTCCTCGCAGCCGGTGGTAACGGTAATGGTACCTCCCTCCGGCATAGCCTGCAGGGCGTTGAACAGTATGTTAACCAGCACCCGTTCGATTTGCTCGGGGTCGATGTATACCAGGGGGATTTTCCGGTCCAGGTTTTTAATCAGGCTGTACTTCCCCTGGTTTATTTCCCCAAAGAACCCCAGTACGTCTTCAATCAACGCGTTGATATCTTTACGCACAAATTTGGCTTCAGCCGGCTTGGCAAAATACAGCAGCTGGTTAACAATATTGTCCAGCCGCGCCACTTCCCGGTGGATAGTGGCCAGCGCCCTGGGGCTGGGCGCGTGCTGGTCCTGCCAGTGTTGAATGTAACAGCTGATGGAGGTAAGGGGGTTCCTAATTTCGTGGGCCACTCCGGTCACCAGCTTGCCCAGGGAAGCCAGCCGCTCCTGGCGCTGCACCTTTTCCCGCAGGCGCACGCGCTCGGTGATGTCGCGGCACAGCAGCACCACCCCGATGAACCTGTCCCCTGCGCCCACCAGGGTAAAGGTGCTGACCAGCAGCTGCAACACGTGGTGGTTGTGGCTGGCCCAGGAGATCTGCAGGTCCTTAAAATTTTTTTTGTCTTCCAGCGTCTTTTGCACCAGTTCGCCCAGCGGGGAACCTGCCGGCAGGAACTCGCGGTAATCCCGCCCCCAGCAGTCCTCAGGCATGTGTATCAGCCGGCGAGCCATATTATTGGCTATCATCACCCGGCCCTGCACATCCACCACCAGTATGGCGTCGTCAATGGCGGCCAGCATGGTTTCGTTGTACAGGTTCAGGTCGGCGATTTTTCGGGCGAAACCGTTGATGGCATTGACTATCTCGCCCAGCTCGCCGGGCGCAGGCGGCAGGGTTTTGCTGAGATCCTTTTCCAGCAGTTTCACCCCGTCTTTGATGTTCTCAACCTGGTTGACCAGTTGGCGAAAGATCAAAACCGCGCCTGATATACCAGCAATGATAACGATGGTGATGATGGAGTACACGGTATATTCAATTTCCCGCCGCTTGGCGTAATAGCTGGTTTCACCCAGGTACTCGGCCGACCTGATGACGCCCTCCACCCGCCCGTTACGGGTAAACGGCTTGTAAATCTCCACCACGCCGCCTTCTTCCTCCCCCAGGTTCTGGGTCAACGTCGTCTTGCTCTGCAGCACGGCGTCGAAAGCCTTTTTGCGGCGCAGGGAATAGTTTTCCCCGAAACGCGAGGTGCCGTCGTAAAAAACGTCCAGGTCGCTGTAGTACAGGCCCAGGTGCACTTCCGGGTACTCCCGGCACACGTCCCGGATTACCCGGTTGACGTAATGCCCCAGAACGCGTATCTGTTCCTGCCTGTCGGCGTTTTTCATATTATTACGTACCAGGTACTCCTGAAGACTGCCCTCTACGTGCTGGTCGAAATAGTAGGCGGCCTGGTTGAGGCGGGCCTTTTGGTGTTCCAGCAGGGAAAGCTCGCTGTTGCGGATGATGCTCATCAGGTAAACGGTTAAAAGCACGGTCAGGATGAGCAGCAAGGAAACAAAAATAAGCAGCCTGTTGCCAAAAACGATGTTTCTGTTGCCCATGGCACGCTCCGTTAAATTTTCAGATTTGTATTTATTATTTATATTATAATTTACTATTAATAAACGTAAAGCTGAAGAAAAACAACGCCGACGAGAAACTCACCGGCGCATCGAGACAACTTGTTTAGTAAGTTGCAACTAGGTACTGGATACCTCGGAGCCGCTCAACTCGGCCCCGGCAGCCTTCTCCTTCGCCGCGCGGCGGTAGGCCTGCAGCATCCAGAAGAAGATAAGGCTTACGCCCACAGCACCGCTGCCGAACAAGAACACGTCACTGAGGAAAGACACCACGTGCAGGGTGCCCGCCGCTACGGACGCGTATCCCATATCACTCAGGTACTTGGGAACCATGGCCGCCCTGCTCAGCGCCACCATGGCGATAATGGCCACCATGACCAGCCTGATTTGCGAGCCCCGCACCACCCTGGTGCCGATGGCCCCCAGGTTGATGCCGATCAGCGAACCCAGGTACAGCAGCAGCGTTATCCTTATGTCCACGTACCCGTTAATGGCGTATAGGAAGGCCCCCTGCATGCCGGAGAAGATGGCCAGAAACAGTTCCGTGCCCGCCGCCACGTAAGTGGGAATGCCCAGCAGGTAAATCATAGCCGGAACCCCAATGAAGCCTCCTACCCCGATGGTGCCGGCCAGAAAACCAGTGGCGAAGCCTACCAGCAGCGCCAGCCACAGCGAAGCCCTGACGCCGGCCACTTTAAAGTGAATCATGGGCGGAATGTTCAGGTTTCTAATTTTTTCGGCCAGCGTGGGCCCCTTTTGGGCTTCCTGTTTAACTACCCCCTTGCGCTGTCGCATGATGTCCCGGAACATAAATATGGCAACCCAGGACAGTATGATGATGAACATGATACTGATATACAGGTTGGACCCCGCCGCCCCCATTTTTTCCAGCACGCCCTTATTCATGGACACGGCCACCTTGACCCCGGCAAACAGAGCGATGAACATCACCAGCCCCATGCGCATGTCCACGTTGCCGAACTCGCTGTGTTTCTTTGCCCCCATAATGGCCTTGCCGAATTTATGAGTAATGTTGGCGGCCACCGCCATGATGCCGGGTATGCCCAGGCTCATCATGGCCGGCGTCATGATGAACGCCCCGCCGGTGCCCAGGAACCCGCTCAAGGTGCCCCCCACCAGCCCGATGCCGAAAAGGGCCAGTGCAGTCTTGGGCGTCATAGCTATGAATTTCAGTGCCTCCGCGGCAGCCGGAAGTTCCACTGCACCCGCCATTTATCTCACTCCTCTCTCAATTGTTGTGATTTTAGTCTCTCTTCCAAGGTGTGTTTCAGCAATTTACCCACCGAAGTCCCGTAAATGAAGGAAGCCAGCAGCACGATGCCCATGGAAGTTAACGGTGCAAGGTAAGTTTTGCTTTTTAAAATTTCCAGTATTGTAGGGGAGTTGGTAAACACTATATAATAAAGCAGAGCTGTACCAAGCAAGCCGAACAAGGCTTTAATCATAGCCGACCTTTTGTTTTCCCCTTGTTTGATTTCCATAATAACTAACCTCCTTTCCCTGTTTTAAACGTGTTAAATCTATATCAAGCAGTGAATTTAACACCCCCTTAACATTTTTGTAATTTAAGGTGCAAACCAAATGCCACGCTGGCAAAAGCCCGCAGGCCTTTATTTTCAAGCATTTTTCTGCCGGGCGGCCCGCCCCGGTTGTCGGGAAACTGGTCAGCCCTGACCTGATTTCCAACAGCGACGCGCCAAGGGGCAAGGGCAGGGTTTTGCCGCACCCTACCGGCGCTGTTCAACTGTTGTTTTTTACGTCAAAAAAAAGACCCGGGCCCAAGTTTTGGAAAATTGCCCGGATCAAAAGGAAAATTTTCTTTATTAAATAAGATCCTTGTCATAAAGTGAAAAATATCAGGGGTGATCTAGTAGGCGAGCAGCAGCCCGGTGAAATGCCGCCAGAGGAAGGAAACAACCTGCAGTTACTGCTAAAGGCAGTGCCGCAAAGTGCTGACAAAGGGCGCTTCCGTTCCCGGTGGTCCGTACATTGTTCGCTCTAGGAACAGAAGCGCCCGCCAAAGTTTGCCAACAACCCCCCCCCCTTAATGGGGAATTTTTATGCTCCGCCGGCTAGAACTTTTCTCACCCGGTCCATCATGCTGCCGCCCGGGCCGGGACCGTCCTGACCGGCGGGCGCCGCGTAACCCAGGCCGGCGGCCAGATCGGTTAAAACCAGGCGCACGGCCTCCATGCGCCGCCGGTGAAATTCCTCGTGCCCGACCTCCCGCTCGCTGACGCCCAAGCGTCCCCGCAGCATGTCGGGAGCGAAAAGAAAGGGCAAAATGACCTGCACCGTTTGCTTCGTCATCCACTCCCGGCAGTTCAGCTGGCGCATGGCATAATCAACCAGGCTGGTATACTGGTCGGACATCCTGTAATAAGTTAAAGCGCCCGCATCCTCCAGCCACTCCCGCACGGTCCAAATACGACCGGACCGGTGGCCCAGGCAAAAGGCCATTTTTTCCACCTTGAAAATACGCTCTTCCTTCCGCTCCTCTTCTCCCTCTTTAATGTAGCGCACGGCCCTGCCCAGGGGGTAGGTGCGGCAGTTCCCGGGCCGGGCGGGGTAAATGGAACACCTGCCGTCCTCCAGCATGAAGGCGCAGGCGCCTTCCTTGGCGTGGGCCAGCCAGAAAACGGGCCAGCCTTTTTCCCGGTCCAGTTCCATGGCGCAGTAGGAGAAGAAAAACTGCTGCCCGGGCAGGCCGAGATGCCGGGCCATAACTTCCACGTCCCATGGTTCCAGCAAAATGGTGATGTTCCGGCAGCACCGGCCCATGCATTCTGCACCGCAGCCGAACGCAAAGCTGTCCTCGAAGCTGAGTTCCTCCAGGGTGCCGCTGGCCAGCTTGGCCAGTACACCCTGCTGAAAGTCAAAGGCCATAGCAATAAACTCCTTCCCAAAAGTTATTATCCCGGCGCGGGCTTCCCCGCATTATTCCGTCAACCAACTATAACGCTGCAGCGGCGGGCACCCCCGGCACCCGAGCGAGGCAGATCATCAAGGGTAACCCCCTGCACCACATCCATGCTTTGGACAGCAAAATAACCGTCCCAATACCTGTGGTGCGCAAAGGGCCTGTCAGCACCAACCATTACTTCGTCCCACCCGGCGCCGAAAAAATGATAAAACTGCCGCTTAAATTCGCCTTCGTCGTCCGCCGCAGGGACTTCCGTCCACACCGCCGCCAGGCTGCCCACGGCAACCACCTTCCGGGGCACCTCTCACCCCGGCTCGTAAAAATAAACGGTTACCCCGCCCGGTACCGCGCTCCGCAGCCGGTCCAGTACAGAACCGTCCATGGTACCGAAAACGGCCAGCCCGTGTTCGGCCAGGGCGCGGCGGGCGTCATGTAATTGCTGCCGGTTGACGGCCGCCAAAATATATGGTTGTGACATTAAACTTCCACCCCGGTATTAACTTTCTACCGGCACGGCAGCAATCCTGCCCCGTTTTGCGCCGGTTTTTTTTCTTTAGAGGAAAACTGAAAAATTAGTCGAAAAAGGACATCATTAGAACATTGTTTCGAGCTTTGAGTAAAAATGCCGGGTTTTGTTAAGAAGGGTGCATATTAGAACATGTAGCCCGATAAAAGGAAGGAGGAAAAAGCGTTGAAAAGCTGCAAAGACCTAACATCGCTGCCGGTACTGGCCATAGCCGAAGGGGATTTTGTCGGCCGAGTGCATTCCCCGGTAATCAACCCCGCCGAAGGTAAAATCGATTACCTGCTGCTGGAAGGTAAACAGTGGTACCTGGAGAAAAACGCCATTTCCTTCGCCGACATTGCGGCCATCGGGAAGAGCGCGGTGACCACCGAGAAAGCCGCCAATATCAAACCCGTATCCCAGCTGCATGAAGTGTTACAATTGCTGCAAAAAAACATTGCCGTGCTCAACTCACCGGTGATGACCAGGGACGGGAGGCTTATTGGTACCGTTTCGGAAATTTATTTCGACGAAACTTCGGGGAAAATCACCGGCTGCGAATTAACACCGGAGGAGGACGGCGATCCGGCCGGCATTATTCCTGCCGGTAAAATAATCACCTTCGGGCAAAAGTACTTGGTTGTGACCGAAGACGCTGATTCCGCCCTGGTAGACGAGCCGGATGCCATGCAAGAGGCGGCCGCAGTTTCGAGCGCCGCGGAGGAAACCGCCGCCGCTGGAGAAAGCAAAACCCCCGCAGAAGAGGACTCGTTGAAATTGTTTGAAGAAAAGCAGCGCCAGTACCTCATCGGCAAAAGGGTAAGCAAAACCATTTTTGACAGCAACGGCAACATTGTGGCCAGCGAGGGAACGGTAGTTACAGAAGATATCATCGACAGGGCCACACGAGTGGACAAGTACGTCGAGCTGACCATGTTCGTTGAGTAAACCGGCCCACCACCCGGCGGCTTTTGGCGCACCGCCCGGCAATGGGGCTCTTTTAAGGCCGGCATTCGCGACAGGGCTCGTAACCCGCGTCCAGCGCCTCGTCCACCGTGGCAAACTTACGCAGGTTCTGCGGGGCTATCTCCCGCCCCCAGCGGCAATCGGGCCGGTGAAATTTTTTACTCCGGTTGCTGGCCACGTAATAATCCTCCGCCTTGCGCCCGTCTGCCAGGCCCCACAAGCCCTGGTCGGTTTCCCGCGCCTCCCGCTGGCAGGCCACAAAAAAGTCGGCGTATTTTACGTTGGGCGGAACGGTCATCACCTGGGCATATCCTTTCAGCAGCAGCTCGGCGTTAAACATGTTTTCGCGCGCCTCCCGGTCGTTTCCTTCCCGGGGCGGGTCCAGCCAGACGTAAGCCAGCAGCCTGCCGTAGCGGTCGCGCTTTTCCACGTCCGTCTCCAGCCAAATCTTCTGCCCTTCCAACCTTTGCTTGGTGTAAGCCGCGGCCTGAAGGCCGAACGGTTCCTGTTCCTTGGTCGCTTCGGGCGCGTTGACGCCGATAAAACGGACCTTTTCCCTGGCCCCGTTTTCCAGCACCACGTGCACCGTGTCGCCGTCCACCACGGAAACCACTTTAGCCAGCAGCACCCGCTGTTCCCGGACGTCCAGCTCCGCGGGTTCCTTTCCGGCGCATCCCGCTGCCAGCACTACCATGACCAGCGCTAAAACTACCCACGAAAATGACCGCCATTTGTGCATCCGCTTCCACACCCCGCCATTTATTGTACAGCAAAGCCTGGTACTGCGCCATACCGCAGCCCTTTGCCCCCCTTTGCCGCAAAACAAGCGGCACCCACAACATGAGTACCGCTTGCGGCAGAAACTGCAATGCCACCCTATACCAGGCGCCGGGGCACGGTTTTCCGGTTCCACTGGTCCCGGCCGTACTTTTCGCGTACCAAGCGCTGCGCCGTAATCACTTCCTGCGGGGTCAATTTACCTTTTTCCAGTTCCACGCCCAGGACCCCCGCCAATCCATCGGCCAGAGCCATGACCACCTCTGCATAACTGTAGCTCCGGCCGCCGGCTTCGTTGAGAGAGACTACCCCGTTCTTGAAATCGGCAAGCAACCGGCGCCTCTCCCCGGCGTCGGAAAAATTAAGAACGGTAAACAGCCTGTCCGCGTCCAACAGCAGCGGTATGGAACCGTGCTGCAAAACGCACCCGTGCTTCCTGGCCTGGGCGCTGCCCACCAGCTTGCGCTCGCCCACCACCAGCTCGTACCTGGCCGGGGCCTGGAAGCATGCCGGGGTTGCCCGGCGGGCAGCGTCCGCTTCGTTGATCCCGGCGGGCACGCCCAGTTTTCGCAGGCCCTGCAGCAAGCCGCGGCTGATTTTCAGGTAAGATTCCAACACGGTACCGGAAACCGGGCTGCCGTCTTCCGCCGCCACCAGGCTGTAGGTCACTTCCCGGTCGTGTAAAATGGCCCGCCCGCCGGTGAGGCGCCTGACCACAGTGATGCCTTGCTTTTGGCACGCCTCAAGGTCAACCTCCCGCGCCGCGTCCTGGAAATAACCGATGCTTACGGCCGGGGGACTCCAGGTATAAAAACGCACGGTAGGGGGGGTTTCCCCCCTGGCGTGGTGCAGCAGCAGCGCCTCGTCCACGGCCATATTCCAATCTCCCGGCGCCGGTCCCGTTTCCAGCAGGCGCCACTTGGTGCTCAAGCCCGCTCACCTCCACACCGGGCGCAGCCCGCAGCGCGCGGTATTTCCCCCGCCAGCACAAGCCGCAGTGCCTCCTCAATTTCCCGCGGCCCCGGCGCCCGGGGATAATTATACATATCCCCGCCCGGGTGCTCGTTGTAAAAGGGGCGGTTGCAGCCGGGACAGCCGGTGGTCATGAAGGCCCTGCCGTCGCCCAGCAGCGCGCGGGCCTCCTCTTCCCCCAACCCAAGGTTCGCCAGGTTGCCGTCCCGGTCAAAACAAAAGCCGGCGGCGTCCAGGCGGTATTCCTTCATCAAGTGGTAGGCTGCTTGGATGCGCCTGTACCTGGCCAGGGAGGGACGCCGCAGCCCGGCCAGTCGCGTGCCCTTGACCGGCGTAAAGGCAAACAAGCCCACGGTTACGTTCCTCTGCAGCATGTCCTGCAGCCTGAATATCATGTCCCGGTCCGTTTCACCCAGGCCCGCTATCAGGTGGGTGCTGATGCGGCCCGGCCACTTTTCCGCCGCCCTGTACAGCAGCGACAAGGTGGGTCGCCAGTGCCCGCCCTTGACGGCGGCAAAAACCTCACCGGCGGCCGCGTCCAGGGCCAGGCCGAAACGCTGAGCGCCGGCGTCGAACCAGGATCCGATGTCCTCCAATACCCCGGCCGTGCAGGAAACGCTCA
This sequence comes from uncultured Peptococcaceae bacterium, assembly GCA_913064925.1. Taxonomy (GTDB): domain Bacteria; phylum Bacillota; class Desulfotomaculia; order Desulfotomaculales; family Desulfallaceae; genus CAJYBN01. The sequence continues at coordinate 6,721 of CAJYBN010000020.1, read as the reverse complement.
CCGGGATGGAACAAGCTTGGCTGATGTCTTCCAACACCCGCCGCGCCTTGTTCCAAGCCGCCCGCCCGTGCACCACCTGCAGGCACGCCCTGGCCACCCTGCCCGACAGGTATGCCAGGCGCAGCCTTTCCACCACTTCGGCAGCGGGAAAGGCGGGCCAGGTAACGCGGGACAAGAAGTCCGCGCCGGCGGCGCTGGACCGGGAACGGGAGCAAAAGCCGCAGTCCCGGGCGCATTTTTCCCCGATTAAAATGTAAGCCGTGGTGGGCAGGGCCAGGCACTTGATATGCAGCAGTCCCAGGACCTGTGCCGTGCCGGCGGATACCCGAATCATAGCACGCAGCACTCCTTTTCGTACCTGGCCCGGAGCCCCACCTGGCGCGCCGCCTCCACCGCCTCCGGGGCCGGCATAACCAGCCGGTTCACGCCGCATCTTACAGCCCACCTGTCCAGTTCACGGCGATACCGTCCCCCGGGGCGCATGCAGCCCAGGTGAATGGGCAGGCCGGGAAATTTCAGCCTGGCCCGGGCCAGCAAGTGCACCACGTCGGCCACCGGCGGGGGGGATTGGCCGGCCAGCGGGGTGCCGGGAGTGGGCATGAAAACCAGAAACACCAGGGCTTCCATACCCAGCTCGCCCAGCAGTTCCAGCGCCCGGTACTCCCCGTTGATGGCGCCGGCGTCAAGCCCGATGCACAGGTGGGGCACGACGCGGGCGTACTTGCGCAGTATGGTGTACGAGGCCGCGTAATCCTCCACCCTGGCGGCCAGCCCCAAGATGCGGGCAATGGTCCCGTCATCTCCGACGAAATCAAACGATACCGCGTCCGCCAGCCCCGGCAGCAGCCTGGCCTCTTCTTCTCCCACCAGCCCGGTGTGGAAATTCAGGCGCAGGTTGTACCTGCTTTTTAAGTCCCGCAAGACACCGGCTTGCCCGGCAAAGGGCACGCGGCCCCGCTCGTCGCATCCCCCGCTTATCAGGCAGCTTCTGATCCTTTGGCCGGTTGCCGCGCGTACCCGGCCCGCGGGGAAAATGTCCAGCGGGGTCATATTTTTTAAAAAGCGCCCGCCGCAGTGGGCGCATTTGAGGGCGCACCTGGTGCCGGTTACGCTTACGGATCGAGTGAGCACCGGGTGGTGAAAAAAAATCTCCGGGGCGAAATGCTGCCGGCGCACCCGCCAGGCCTCGCGCACCAGGTCAATGTCGACGGCGATTTCCATTAAGGAGCTTCCCTCCCGTGCGTAGCAATATGCAGTGACGGTACCGGCCCGGTAAGCAGGCCTTGCCGATCCCCCGGGCACGGCAGGCTCCGTTGCCCGGTTACGCGTTCTCCTGCCGGTAGCGTAAAACGGGCTTGCGCGCGGCGGTGACCTCGTCCAGTCTTTGCACCGGCGTGCAGCGCGGCGCGCCGGTGACCAGCTCCGGGTTTTCCACGGCCTCCCGGGCTATCCGCTGCATGGCTTCCGCAAACCGGTCCAGGGTCTCCTTGCTTTCCGTTTCCGTCGGTTCTATCATCAGCGCCTCTTCCACGATCAGCGGGAAGTAAACGGTGGGCGGGTGGTAACCGTAGTCCAGCAGCCGCTTGGCTATGTCCAGCGCGCGCACCCCTGTGTCCTTCAGGTTCCTGGCGCTGAGCACGAACTCGTGCATGCAAGTGCGGTCGTAGGGCAGGTGGTACGTATCTTTAAGCTTTTCCTTCAAATAGTTGGCGTTGAGTACCGCGTACCGGCTGGCCTCTTTCAAACCCGTAGCGCCCAGCATGCGTATATAGGCATAGGCCTTGACCATGACGCCGAAATTACCGTAAAAGGCCTTGACCCGGCCGATGGACTGCTCCCCGCCGTAGTCCAGGTAATATTCCTTGCCACCCGTGCCGTTGTCGCGGCACTCCACCAGCGGCCGCGGCAAGTAAGGGACCAGGATATCCTTGACGCCGACGGGGCCCGACCCGGGACCGCCCCCGCCGTGGGGAGTGGAAAACGTTTTATGCAGGTTGAAGTGCACTACGTCGAAACCCATGTCCCCGGGGCGGGCGATGCCCATGATGGCGTTCATGTTGGCGCCGTCGCAGTAAACCAGTCCCCCCGCCTCGTGCACGATACGGGCAATCTGCGCGATGTTTTCGTCAAACAAGCCCAGAGTGTTGGGGTTGGTCAGCATCAGCCCGGCGGTGTCGTCCCCCACCAGCCGGCGCAGGTCGTCCAGGTCCACCCCGCCCCGGCTGTCGGACTTGATTTCCACCGTTTTATAGCCGCACATGGCCGCGGTGGCCGGGTTGGTGCCGTGCGCCGAGTCGGGCACCAGCACCTTGTTTCTGCGCGCGTCGCCCCGCTGCATGTGGTAAGCGCGGATAATGAGCATGCCGGTCAGCTCGCCGTGCGCCCCCGCAGCGGGCTGCAGGGTAAACCTGTCCATACCCGCGATTTCGCACAGGTATTTCTCCAGCTCGTACATCAGCTGCAGGGCGCCCTGGCAAAGCTCCCCCGGCAGGTAGGGGTGCAGGCCGCTGAAACCGGCCAGGGCAGCCACGTCCTCGTTGACCTTGGGGTTGTATTTCATTGTGCAGGAGCCCAGGGGATAAAACCCCGTGTCCACGCCGTAGTTCTTCCTGGAAAGCCCGGTGTAATGGCGTACCAAGTCCAGCTCCGATACTTCGGGGAGGCCGGCCGGTTCCTCGCGCAGCATAGCTGGCGGCAGCATCTCCTCCACCCGCTGCGCGGGCACATCGTTTTCCGGCAGGGCGGCGGCGGTGCGGCCGGGCGAACCGATTTCAAAAATCAACGGTCCAGACATTTACAATCCCCCCATTTTATCGACCAGGTAATCTATTTCCCCGCGGGTGCGGGTCTCCGTAACACAGAATAACATGGCGCCGTCCAGCCGGGGGTAATATTTGCCCAGGTCCAGCCCGCCGATGATCTTGTGCCGCAGCAGGTGCTGGTTAACCTCCGCCGGCCGGCGAGCAGTCCTGACGACGAATTCCTTGAAAAAGGGGCCCCGGAAAACGGGCTCCACGCCCTCCAGTTCCAGCAGGCGGCGGTAAGCGTAGCGGGCCTTCTGCAAGCACAGCTCGGCCACTTTCGCAAGACCCGTCTTGCCCAGGCAGCTTAAGTAAACGGTCGCCGCCAGGGCGCACAGCGCCTGGTTGGAGCATATGTTGGAGGTGGCCTTCTCCCGCCGGATATGCTGCTCCCGCCCCTGCATGGTAAGCACAAAGCCCCGGTTACCCGCGGCGTCCGTTGTCTGGCCCACCACGCGACCGGGCATTTTGCGCATGTACTTGCTCTTGACGGCGAAAAAGCCCACGTGAGGACCGCCGAAATACATGCTGTTGCCGAGCCCCTGCGCGTCTCCCGTGACGATGTCGGCCCCGTAATCGCCCGGCGCCTTCAGCAGGCCCAAAGAAATCGGGTCGGCGCAAACTATGAACAAGGCTTTTTGCCGGTGCACCGCTTCCCCCAGAGCCGGCCCGTCTTCCACCAGCCCAAAAAAGTTGGGGTTCTGGATAATGACACAGGCCGTTTCCCGGTCCAACAGCTTTTCCAGTTCCCCGGGCGCGGTTACCCCCTCCGGGGCGGGTATTTCCACCACCTCAACGGGCAAGCCGGAAGTGAAGGTGTTCAGCACCTCCCTGTACTCGGGGTGCATCGCTTCGGATACCAAAATTTTACTTTTGCCGGTGACACGGCAGGCCATAACGGCCCCCTCGGCGGTAGCCGTGGCGCCGTCGTACATGGAGGCGTTGGCCGCATCCATCCCGGTCAGCTCGCAAATCATGCTCTGAAATTCAAATATGGACTGCAGGGTGCCCTGGCTGATTTCCGCCTGGTAAGGTGTATAAGCCGTGTAAAACTCGGACCGCATCACCAGGTGTTTCACCACGCTGGGCACATAATGGTCGTACGCGCCCGCCCCCAAAAAGCAGGTATAATCCCCGGGCCTGTTTTTGCCGGCCAGTCGCCCCATGTGCTTCACCAGCTCCATTTCCGACATGGGCGCCGGCAGGTTTAAGGGCTTGCGCAGGCGCAGTTCGGCAGGCACGTCGACAAACAAATCGTCCAAGCCGGCCGCGCCTACAACTTCCAGCATCTCCCGCACGTCTCGGGGCGTGTGCGGCACAAACCCGGCCATTTAATCCCCTCCTTCATCTTTCAGGGTGGTCAGGTACTGCTTGTACTCTTCCGCCGACAGCAGGTTTTCCAGCTCCTGCTCGTCGCTGGGCTCCACCTCGATGAGCCAGCCCTCGCCGTAGGGGTCCTTGTTGACCAGTTCGGGGGCGTCCAGCAGCGCTTCGTTGACCGCCGTAACAGTACCGCCCACAGGCATGTAGCAGTCCGAAACGGCTTTTACCGATTCCAGGGAACCGAAACTCTCGCCGGCAGCAAAGCTTTGCCCCGTTTCGGGCAGTTCCACGAACACCACGTCTCCCATGGCGTCCTGTGCATAGTCGGTAACGCCTACCCTGATAACTCCGCCTTCCCTTTGTTCGGCCCACTCGTGTTCCTTTGAATAATTTAAATTTTCCGGCACTTTCATTGTTTACTCCCTCCTTTGAGTTTATTTTGGCCTTTTATAAAAGGGGGTCGGAATAACCCGGGCCCGCAGCATTTTCTTTCTCACTTCCACCACTATTATGGTGCCCCTACGGGCATAACCGGTTTCCACCAGGCCCAAGCCCAGGTTTTTCTGCAGCGTTGGGGCAAAGGTGCCGGAGGTGACAAAGCCGATCTGCCTGCCGTTTTCATCGCGCAGGGGATAGCCGGTGCGCGGTATGCCCCTGTCCAGCATTTCGAACCCCACCAGGCGCCGCGGCGGGCCCTGCCTGTGCTGCCCGGCCAGGGCTTCCCGGCCGATGAAATCGGGCTTGTCAAGCTTGACAAAGGATTCCAGCCCGGCCTCCAGGGGGGTGATTTGCTCCGAAAGCTCCTGGCCGTAAAGGGGCAGGCACGCCTCGAAGCGCAGCGTGTCCCTGGCGCCCAGGCCGGCGGGCTGCAGTCCCGCTCCGGCGCCCGCTTCAAGCAAGGCCTCCCACAGTTCCGCAGCCTTTTCCCAGGCCACGAATATTTCAAACCCGTCTTCCCCCGTGTACCCGGTTCTGGAAACCAGCGCATCCGTACCGTTCACCTTTCCGGCGGCAAAACAGTAATAACGCATGCCCGCCAGCGGCAGGGTCGTCAGCTTTTGCAGGATGTCCTCGGCCCGCGGGCCCTGCAGGGCCAACAGGGCGGTTTCCGCCGAGCGGTCCGTGACATCGACAAGATCCCCCACCTGTTCTTTGATCCAGGCCAGGTCCTTGTCCCGGTTGCCGGCGTTGACCACCAGCAGGTAGCGGCGGTCCGCCGCCCTGTACACCAGAATGTCATCCACCACGCCGCCGTCCGGGTAGCACATGGGCGAATACATCACCCGGTTGTCCTGCAGCCCAGTGGCATCGTTAGTAACTAGTTTCTGCACCGCTTCCGCCGCCCGCTCGCCTTCCAGCCAGATCTCGCCCATGTGCGATACATCAAAAAGACCGGCCGCCGTGCGCACCGCCTTGTGTTCCTCCAGTATACCGCAGTACTGCACGGGCATTTCCCAGCCTGCAAAGGGCACCATCTTGGCGCCGTGTTTCAGGTGCGTCTCGTAAAGGGAAGTTCTTTTTAATCCTTCCTTTGCCATGCGCCTTGCCCTCCTTTGCCCTGACCGCTACGCCAAGTGCAGCGGCCTGCCGCCAATGCCGTGGGCGGCTTCCATAACACCTTCCGCCAGCGTTGGGTGCGCGTGTATCGTCCCAGCCACGTCCGCCGCCCGGAGGCCGTTCCGCACCGCCAGAGCCACCTCGGCTACCAGCTCGGTGGCGGCATGGCCCAGGATCTGGCCACCCAGCAGGGTGCCGGTTTTTTTGTCGGCCACCAGCTTGATTAAGCCGGCGGTTTCATGCACGGCCACGGCCTTACCCAGGGCCGTGTAAGGGAATTTGCTTACGGTTACGTCGCGTCCCAGCTTCTTGGCTTCGTCTTCGCCCAGCCCCACCGCAGCCATTTCAGGGTAACTGAAAATACAGTGGGGAACCACGCTCAGGTCCGCTTCCCGGTCGTCACCCAGGGCGTTGGCGGCCGCCACCGTTCCTTGAACTACGGCAGCGTGGGCCAGCTGCACGCCTCCGGTGCAGTCCCCCACGGCGTATATGCCGGGTACACTGGTTTCCATCCGGCCGTTGACCTTAACAGCCTTTCCTTCCATGGCCAGGCCCAATGCTGCGGCGTCGATGCCCGGCGCTGCCGGCACCCTCCCCGTAGCCAACAGCACCAGGTCTGCAGCAACTCGATCTTCCGCCCCGTCATCCTTCCGCTCCAGAACGGCGCTCAGCTTGGCGCCATGTTTTTCCAGGCGGGCAACCCGGGTCTTGACGAAGACCTGCACCCCCGACCTTTTCAGCATTTGCAGAAAACGCCTGGAAATATCCGTATCCATAGCCGGCGCCAGGCAGGGAAGCATTTCCACCACGGTCACCTTGCTTCCCAGGCCGGAAAATATGCAGGCAAATTCCAAGCCTATTACCCCGCCGCCGATTACCAGCAGCTCTTCCGGCAGGCTGGTGATTTGCAGAATACCGTCGCTGTCCACCACGCCGGGCAGGTCCGCCCCCGGCACGGGCGGCGCGGCGCTGGTCGCCCTCGACGTGCAGGCCGGCCAGCACGCGCTCGGCGTTGCCGCGCGCCTGCATCGCGGCCGCAG
>CAJYBN010000019.1 GCA_913064925.1 uncultured Peptococcaceae bacterium | reverse complement strand
GCAAAGTAGGCATATTTGCCGGGCCGTCCCCTTTTACCAACCGGTTGGCCCTGGAAATTGCACCACACCAGACACCGCTGGGAATCTGTACATCTTCCGGGACTGTAGGCCATTCCCTGAGCCTGGGTTGCGCCGATGCGGTCGTCGTGCTGGCGCCGTCCGCTGCATTGGCCGACGCCGTGGCCACGGCTGCAGGTAACCTGGTGCACAGAGAAGAAGACTTGCAGGCGGCTGTGGATTTTGCCATAGGCATTAAATCTGTAACTGGTGTGCTGGCAATAAAAAATGATAAGCTGGTCGTGGCCGGAAATGTAAAGCTTGCTCCCATGTAATAAAGTGCCCGGGTCAATCACGACCCGGGTTTTTCTTGCCTTAATTAACTCTCTTATCCCGCCCTTGCCATTCCTTTTCCCGCAACTTGTACTTCATTATTTTGCCGGTGGATGTCTTGGGAAGTTCACCAAATTCAATGGCCTTGGGCACCTTAAACCTGGCCATGTGCTGCCGGCAAAAAGCAATTATATCTTCCACCGTCGGATTGGTACCCGGCTTGGGCACAATGAACGCCTTGGGCACCTCGCCCCATTTATCATCCGGAATGGCTATCACGGCTACTTCCTGTACATCGGGGTGCTGGTAAATAACGTTCTCCAGCTCAACGGTGGAAATGTTTTCGCCGCCGCTGATAATGATGTCCTTCATGCGGTCCTTGATTTCCACGTAACCGTCTGGGTGTACCACTGCCAAGTCCCCGCTGTGAAACCACCCGCCGCGAAAGGCTTCCGCCGTGGCATCGGGCTGCTTGTAGTAACCCAGCATGACGTTGTTGCCGCGCATCACAATTTCGCCCATTGTATCTCCATCACGGGGCACCGGCTGCATGGTTTTGGGGTCCACCACATCCATATACAGCGCATGTATATATGGAACACCCTGCCGTGCCTTTATCTTGGCCTTTTCATCCATAGGCAGCCCATCCCATTTTTCCTGCCATGCGCAAATGCTGTGCGGCCCGTAAACCTCGGTCAACCCGTATACGTGGGTTACGTTGGCCCCGATGGATTCCATGTTTTTAATGACCGTAGGCGCGGGCGGCGCGCCTGCCGTAATCACGTTTAATCTGCGTTTCATCCGGATATCCTTGGCTCCCGGGTAGTTGGACATGGCTATCAATACCGTGGGAGCCGCGCAAAGGTGGGAAACGCCTTCAATTTCTATAAGCCGGTAGATTTCCTCCGGCACGACCTTACGCAGGCAAACGTTCGTGCCGCCCACCGCCGTAACGCCCCAGGTAAAGCACCAGCCGTTACAATGGAACATGGGCAGCGTCCATAAGTATACGGTACGTGAGTTCATGCCGTGCTCCAGCGCTTCACCTAAAGCGTTCAGATATGCGCCGCGGTGGTGGTACATAACGCCCTTGGGCAACCCCGTAGTGCCACTAGTGTAGTTGATGGTGGCCACTTGGTATTCATCATCCACGGCAATTTCCACCGGCTCGGGAGATCCAGTATGCAAAAATTCTTCGTATTCCCGGCCGTTAAGGGGCTTGACATCGCTTACATCGCAGATGTTTACGAAAACCTTTACGTTATTCAGTTCGTTGATTATCGGTTCCACCAGCCCGGCAAACTCATTGTCCACAAATAAAGCTTTGGCATCGGAATGATTGATTATATAGGAAACCTCGCGCGGGGAAAGGCGTATGTTGATGCTGACCAGGGCTGCGCCGATCATTGGCACAGCAAAATGCGCTTCCAGCATGGGGGGCGTGTTGGGACAAATAAATGCCACCTTATCCCCTTTGCCGATACCGCACTTCATTAACGCGCTGGCCAAACGGTTTACCCTGGAATAAAATTCCTTGTAGGTATAGCGCTTTTCCCCGTAAACCACCGCATCCTTGTCGCTGAATACCGCTGCGCTACGCAACAGGAATTTCACCGGCGTAAGCGGATCAAAGTAAACTTTTTTTTCGGACATAACCAATCCCCCTATCTCAATATTTTGTTATAAAGCTTTAAATAGCTTTTAATAACTCATTTATTTTGATAAAAGGACGTGCCGCCGCCTTCCCTAACCATAAAACATAACCTGTTGTACATTTATTAATATTCTGATATTTCACTATATTATTTCTGTAAGTTATGCATTTTTCCTCTTGTAAAAATTTAATTAATGCCATGTTTTTTTCAGGTATTCTTTCCAAGTACTGTTTTATAGTTTACTTTCGGCCACGTCAGCCAGCTTTTGGTATCCATCCTCATTGGGATGGGCTTCGTCGTAGAAAAACCGGGGGTCGCCTTTCTCCATCCCGGGCAATGATAACGGTGTGCAGTAGTCTACCAGCATAACTGACTCGGCGGCGGCTATTTCCCTTAAACCATTTCTAAAGCTCACTAGCCAGTTGTTTATTTTTACCGTACCCGACACAAAAAAGGAACCCCCGCTCGCCGGCCTGTCGCAAAGTGGGGTTGTTAGGCCCAAAATCGGTATTATATCGTGTTCCCGGCTCATCTGAATCATCCTTTGCACGTTCTCCAAGGATCGTTCCATCTCAAACCCCAACCACGCATCGTTGATGCCGCCAAGCAGGTGCACGTGCGTGGCGCCGGCCGCAACAACGTCCGACTTGAATCGATACAGCATATCGCCGGTAGTATCCCCGTTGACGCCCCGGTTAATCAAGGTAAAAGGCACCCGGCGCTGCAACCGTTTAACCCAGGAAAAACCCGGCCCGAACGGGTAGCCGTAGGTAATGCTGTCACCCAAGCACACCAAAAGCTTCGGTTTCAAATTCTTTCACTCCTTGTGGCGTGCACATAGCTGATAACGTACTTCAGTGCCAAGTAACAGAGCAACAAGGTCAAAACAGCCAGCGACAAGCGGTTTTGGAAGTACCCGGCAATAAGCGGCCAGTTGTGTCCGAAGAACATGCCCACCGACAGGTTCACGGAAACCCATAATAGGGTAAAAACCAAGTTATACAAAATGAAATGGCTCCATTTAAGGCCGCTGGCGCCGGCCAAGTAAGGTATCAGGTTACTGACCATGGGAATAAACCTGCCAGCGATGATAAACGTGGCCGCCGACCTGCGCATCCAGCTGCGCGCCCTTTCCAGCCTGTAGCGATGCGCGCGCAGGTATTTACCGTAATGATCAAATATGCCTTCTCCCATGCGGCGGCCGATATAAAACGCTGCTAAGGCACCAATATTAAATCCCACCACAGCCGCCGTGTAAACGCTGACCAGGTCCAGGTGCTGCTGGTTTACCAGGAAACCGGAAAACATGATCATAACATCCCCCGGAAAGGGTAAACCCATGGCCTCAATAACCAGCCCACCTATAAGACCGCCCAGGCCCAGCGTATTCAAATAATTGGAAAGAAACTTTTCCATGTTTATTTTCGCCTCCTCGCATTATCATTCCCCGCGAAGAGGCTGTTCTTGCAATTAAAGAACCCTGGCGGTACCCTTGTATATCAAGCCCCTTTGCCCGTCTACGGTAATTTCTTCCCCGTCTTCGATAATATTCGTGGCACCTTCCACGCCAACCACAACCGGTATGCCGAATTCCAGACCCACTATGGCTGCATGAGAAGTTAACCCGCCCACCTCGGTTATAATGGCCGCGGCCTTTTCAATGGCCGGCATGAAGTCGCGGTCGGTATCATAAGTTACCAACACATTACCGTCGCTGATCTTGTCTATAGCTTCGCGATAGTTTGTCACAACGCAGGCTTTTCCGGTCACTGCGCGGTTGCCGATGCCCGTGCCCCGGGCCAATATATCGCCCACGGTATGCACTTTCAACAGGTTGGTGGTACCGTGTACCCCCACCGGCACGCCCGCAGTAATAACAATTAAATCACCCGCTTTGATCAATCCGGCTGCCAGCGAAATTTCCACTGCAGCGGAAATCATACTATCCGTATCCTCCGTCCGCCCCACCAGCAGCGGTTGCACGCCCCAAACCAAGGCCAGCTTACGCAGCACCCGCGCATGGGGTGTCACCGCTATAATAGGCGCTTTGGGCCTGTATTTACTCACCATTTTCGCCGTGTAGCCGGATTCAGTGGAAGAAATTATAGCCGCCGCCTCCAGGTCCAGTGCAGTGGACACCGTGGCATGGCTTATTGCATCGGTTACGGTTTTGGAAAGTTCCCGCCGTTTGTTTCTCAGCAACTCCTCGTATTTTATGGCAGATTCAGCTCTATTGGCAATTCGGGACATAGTCTCCACAGCTTCTACGGGATATTCCCCCGCCGCTGTTTCACCGGAAAGCATTATGGCGTCGGTGCCGTCCAATATGGCGTTGGCCACGTCGCTGGCCTCGGCCCTGGTCGGACGGGGTTGGTTGATCATGGATTCCAGCATTTGCGTGGCGGTGATAACCGGTTTGCCCGCTTGGTTGCATTTTTCAATTATGGTTTTTTGGATTAGCGGTACATCTTCCGGTTGGATTTCCACTCCCAAGTCGCCGCGGGCCACCATTATCCCATCGGATACTTCAATAATCTCGTCGAGCCTGTCAACTGCCTGGCGGTTTTCAATCTTGGCAATGATATCCATATGGCCATTGTTGTCTTCTATTATTTTGCGTACGGCCAGTACATCGCCGGAGCAGCGCACAAAGGAAACGGCCACATAATCAAAATTATTTTTGATGCCGAATTTAATGTCCAGGACATCTTGCTCGGTTACGGCCGGCAAATCAACGTCTACGCCCGGCAGGTTGATCCCCTTCCGGCTGGTCAATTCACCCCCGTTTTCCACCGTACAGTAAACCCTGCTTTCCTCGGTATATTTTACCCGCATGGCTATGAGCCCGTCCGCCAGTAAAATCCTATCTCCCCTTTTTACGTTACCAGGCAGGCCTCGATAAGTAACGGGCAATATTTTTTCGTTACCCTTCACGTTCTCCGTGGTAAGGCATATTTCCGCGCCCGGTTCCAGGCGTACAGGTTCCCGTTCCAAAAGCCCGATACGTATTTCCGGCCCCCGGGTATCCAGCAGCGTGGCAATATTTTTCCCTACATTGCCGGCGGCCTTACGGGTTGCAGCCAAGCGCCGGGCATGATCTTCATGCGAACCGTGGGAAAAATTAAACCTTGCCACGTTCATGCCGGCCAGCATCATCTTCTCCAAAACTTCCACACGCTCGCAAGCCGGTCCGATGGTACAAACTATTTTGGTACGGCGCAAATCACTCCCTCCTTAAAAAGATATTCTTAAATAGATAATACACCGGCTAGATTGTATATCTCCAGATCCACTGGCTTTGCTTCCTGAAAGGCCGCTTCCAGGGGATGCGCAACTATTCGCCCATCCACCATGCCCACCATGTGCTTGTGATAGCCGGACATAAGCAATTCCACGGCCTTAGCGCCCATGCGGCTGGCCAGGATGCGGTCAAAGGCAGTGGGCGTACCGCCGCGCTGTAAGTGACCCAGTATGGTCACTTTGGTCTCCAGGCCCGTTCTATCCCTTATTTGCCTGCCTATTTCCAGCCCGCTGGCCGCTCCTTCAGCCACAATGATTATACTGTGCAATTTCCCCCGCTTGTAGCCCCGGTACAATTTTTCGCAAATCTCGTCAATACTAAAATCAAGTTCGGGAATTAAAATAGACTCGGCCCCGCCGGCCAACCCCGCCATGAGGGCAATATACCCGCATTCCCGGCCCATTACCTCGAGAATGAAGGTTCTTTCGTGCGAGGTCGCCGTATCCCTGATCTTGTTTATGGCTTCTACCACTGTGTTTATGGCAGTATCGAAGCCGATGGAAAAATCCGTTCCCGCAATATCGTTGTCTATAGTGCCCGGCACGCCGATAACCGGAAGCTGGTATTCACGGTGAAAAATATCCGCCCCCTTGAGCGAACCGTCGCCGCCGATAACCACCAGCCCCTGGATACCGAAACGCTCTACATTAGCATATGCTTTGGCCCTACCCTTTATGGATTTGAATTCTTCCGAACGCGCGGTGCGCAACATGGTGCCGCCGCGGTGTATGATGTCGGCTACCGAACTCAAATTCAGGGGACCCATATCGGCCTCAATGAACCCGCTAAAACCCCTTTGGATGCCGATCACCTCCAGACCGTGGTATATGGCTTTTCGTACCACGGCCCGTATCGCGGCGTTCATACCGGGCGAATCCCCGCCGCTGGTTAGCACGGCTATTCTTTGCATCTAACTACCCCTCCCATTGTCAACTGTCAATAATACTTTTTGCTTTCCCGCTTTTTATATACAGCGGAGTTGCGGCGGGAGGAGGAGTAGTTTGTGCCAAAATTAATAAATACAAGTATATCCAGAGCCGCAGCTCTGGATAGTACATTTTATCGTTTAATCATCGCTTCTCAACTGGCCGTGCTTGGTCAATATTTCCGCTTTGCCGCGAATTTTTATAGCTGAAGTGTGCTGCGTAAACTGGGCAATCATTACTTCACCCTTGTCCAGCTTCTCCGAATGATGAAACTTGGTATCTCGGCCTCGAGTAAGCCCGATGATGGTGACACCGTTTTCCAAGGCCTTGATGACAACGTAATCACCGCACACTTCATGCATTTCGCCCATACCTTTCACCTCGTTTATTTTATCTCGTTTTACATTGATTATATCAGCATTGTTAATAAAAGGAAAGTTAACCTGTTTAGTGCAAGGTCTCAATTCTACTTTCGGAAGACCTCCTTACAGGTTCTTACTTATTATACGGCTTGTTTAGTGACGGGCTCCCTCTTTTACCTTGACCCGCTTCGCTCCCAGCAAACGAACCAACTCATCCACCACCGCCGAATCCAGGTTCACCCAAAAGCGCCGGTCTGCTCTAGCCAGCTTTTTATCACGGGGAAAGTATATATATACCGGGCATTCGCCGGGAAAAGCCCGCAGTACCGTTTTCACCCGTAAAACCAGCTCCCGCCGGGTATCGTCCAGCATGAGGTACAACTCGCCGGAATGGCGCTTGGTGAGGGGCTCGATGGATTCAACTATAATTTTGGCATTTTCGCCGTTAGTACTGGCAAACCCCCTGACCAGCAGCGGGGTGTCGACTTTTAGCATTGGCGAGAATTGCTTGAACGCGCGCGGGAATACAACCAGCTCGACTACGCCGGTAAGGTCCTCCAGGCTGGCAAATGCCATGCTTTCTCCCCGCTTGGTGGTAATTTTTTTTACAGCCGTGAGAAGGCCACCCACCACCACCTCCGAGCGTTCTTCCAACTCGGGCAAATTAGCCACGTGGTGCGTCGCCGCAGACCTTATGGCATCCCTGTATTCCGACAACGGGTGCCCGCTGACGTACAGCCCCAGCGCCTCTTTTTCCAAGGCCAAAAGTTCTCCCGGGGTAAATTCTTGCACGTCGGGCATCTCTACGTTTAAGGTGCTTTTAATTTCGTCGCCCCAGAAATCCAGCAACGACAGCTGACCGTTTTGCCTATCTCGCTGGGCCAGCTGGGCCAACCCCAGGCCGGCATCCACGGCAGCCAACATTTGGGAACGGAAATGCCCCAGCGAGTCCAGAGCGCCGCTTTTAATAAGATTTTCCAATACCCTCCGGTTGATGATGCGGGTATCCATACGCTGGCAAAAATCGGCAAATGACTTGTACGGACCAAAGTGATTTTTAGCCTCAATAATCGACTTGACGGCGCCATGTCCCACGTTTTTGATGGCCGCCAAACCAAACCGGATTTTATTTCCTTCCACCGTAAAATCTACTCCGCTCATGTTTACATCCGGCGGCAGTACCTCTATGCCCATACGCCGGCATTCCTCGATATAAAACGCCACCTTATCGGTGTTATCCTTTACGGAGGTAAGCAGTGCGGCCATGTATTCCACCGGGTAATTGGCCTTCAAATAAGCGGTCTGGTAGGAAATCATGGCGTAAGCCGCGCTGTGGCTTTTGTTGAAACCGTAGCCGGCAAAGTACTCCATCAAGTCAAACGTTTGCCCGGCAACATCAGCGTCAATGCCGTTCTTGGCGGCCCCTTCAATGAACTGTTCACGTAATCCCGCGATAATTTCCGGTTTCTTTTTACCCATGGCCCTTCTCAGCAGGTCAGCCTCACCCAGAGTAAATCCCGCCAGGTCGCTGGCGATGCGCATTACTTGCTCCTGGTAAAGAATAACGCCATATGTGTCCTTGAGTATGGGCTGCAGCTTTGGGTGCAGGTACTGTACCTTTTTCTCCCCGTGCTTGCTTTTAATAAAATCTTCCACCATGCCGCTGCCCAGGGGGCCGGGCCGGTAAAGGGCTACCAAGGCGACAATGTCTTCGAAAACCTCGGGCTTTAACTCGCGCAAAATGGCGCGCATGCCGCTGCTTTCCAGCTGGAACACACCCACGCCGTCGCCGTGGCCTAGCAGCTCGAATGTTTTCGCATCGTCCAGCGGTATGTTGTCAATATCGATTTCCACGTTACGGTTTTCGCGTATCATGCGCACGGTGTCTGCTATAACGGTGAGCGTGCGCAAGCCCAGTAGGTCCATTTTCAACAGTCCCAGTTCTTCCACCTGGTCCTTGGCAAACTGGGTAGTAAGCGGCCCATCAGCTGCCTTATAAAGCGGCAGGTAATGGGTCAGAGGCTGCCTGGTTATCACCACCCCGGCGGCATGGGTGGAAGCATGCCGGGGCATACCCTCCAGCAAGGCGGCCATGTCTATCAGCTTGCGCACTTGTTCGTCCTCTTCGTAAATTTGCCTTAACTCGGGGGAATCCTGGAGGGCCTTTTCTATGGTGATGTGCAATTCTCCGGGTACCAGCTTGGCTATCCTGTCTACTTCGCCATAGGGCATGCCCAACGCCCGCCCTACGTCTCTAATGGCCGCCCGGGCTGCCATGGTGCCGAAAGTAGCTATTTGCGCCACCCGTTCGGAACCGTATTTTTTGGTCACATACTCAATAACCTGGCCGCGCTTCTCGAAGCAAAAGTCGATATCAATGTCGGGCATGGACACCCTTTCGGGGTTCAAAAACCTTTCAAAAAGCAGCCCGTACTTGAGCGGATCTATGTTGGTTATACCCAGCGCGTAGGCCACCAGGCTTCCGGCCGCCGAACCGCGCCCCGGGCCCACCGGGATATTGTTTTGCCTGGCGAAGTGAATAAAATCCCAAACGATTAAAAAATAAGTGGAATAACCCATTTGTTTAATAACGTCCAGTTCATAATCCAGCCTCTGCCGCACCTTTTCGCTCATTTCCCCATAACGGCGCTTGGCACCCTCCAGGCACAGTTCCCGCAGGTACGAGTCGGGAGTGTGGCCTTCCGGAACTTTATATTCGGGCAGGTGCAGCTTGCCGAATTCCAGGCTTACATGACAACGCTCGGCAATTTGCCGGGTGTTGGCCATAGCATCCGGTAGCTCGCCGAAAAGGACGGCCATTTCCTGCTCGCTTTTCAGGTAAAGTTCCTGAGACTGGAATTTCATGCGCGTGGGATCGTCTACTGTTTTGCCTGTTTGAATGCACAGCAGCACGTCCTGCATTTCAGCATGTTCCTTCAATACATAATGCACGTCATTGGTGGCCACCAGTGGGATACCGGTTTTCCGGTGTAACTGCAGCAAGCCTCGGTTGGCAACCCGTTGCTCTTCAAGCCCATGGTCCTGCAGTTCAAGGTAATAATTGCCCCGGCCGAATATGTCCAGGTATTCGGCTGCGCTTGCAGCAGCCTGTACATCGTCGCCTTTTATAATATGTGAGGCAATCTCCCCGGCCATACAGCCGCTCAAGGCCACCAGACCCTCGCTGTATTCTGCCAGCAATTCTTTATCCACCCGCGGCTTGTAGTAAAAACCTTCGGTAAATCCCAAGGAAACCAGCTGCAGCAAGTTTCTATAACCGCGTTGATTTTCCGCCAGCAACACCAAGTGGTACAGGTTGTCATCAACCTTGGGTATACGGTCGTGTCTGGTTCGGGGCGCGACGTATACCTCGCACCCGATAATGGGTTTAATGCCTTGTTTTTGGCAGGCCTTGTAAAAATCCACGATACCGTACATAACTCCGTGGTCTGTTATAGCCAGGCTGTCCATGCCCATTTGCGCGGCTGTTTTTACCAGCTCGTTTATCCTAGCTGCACCGTCCAGCAAGCTGTACTCGGTGTGGCAATGCAGGTGCGTAAACAAGCCCACAACCCCCAATTACTTGAACTTGATATGGTGCACGTGAATTTCATAATAAGGAAAGTAAGGGTCGTCGACAGTGACGGGAACAACCGCGCGTTGTTCTTCTACGCGCCGCCGGCGGCCCAGTTCCTCAAGAAAGGCAAATGTTGCCGGCCGGCCGGGGTGAGCCGCCAGAAGACAGCTTCCGGAATCCGTCGTTTTATCCAGCACGTTTTGCAAGTACGCGTTTAACTTGGGGTCATAAAAAATGTCCGAACCAATAACCCAGGGAAAGCGCTTTTCAATGCGAAAATCGCGCCAGTCGCCCAGCAAAACTTCATAGGCGGCCAAGCCGTTACGGGCCGCGTTACCGGCAGCCAGTTTTAATGCCAGCGGGTTAAAGTCGGAAAAAGTTACCCGTGCCCCCTTCAGCCCGCAAACTATGCCGGGCAACCCCAGTCCGGCCCCTAGTTCCAATACTTCCGCTCCATTGAATTCCAAGTTGTCCCATATCCAGCGAGATAACCCGCGCGCAGCCGGCCATATTTCCGCCCAACAGGGTATCTTGTCTTCATCAGCGGGATCTGTAATTAATTTTTCCACGTCTTTTACCACCAGTAAACCGAGCTGCCTACCGGGCAATGCAAAATAAACTTCTTTGGTTTCTGGAATGATTTTTTTCACCACCTTGCGTTGCCAAAAATACTTATAAACAAAAACTCCCCTGTAACAAGGGGTGTAGACATTGGCGGCCGGCCTAGTAATTGATTTCGTACTGCTTTATTTTCTTATACAGCCAAGCTCTGGAAATACCGAGCAATTTGGCGGCCTGCAGCTTATTACCCCCGGTTTGCTTGAGGGCGTGGATAAGCGCTTCTTTTTCCACGCTTTCCAACAGAGCAGGCAGGCTTTTACCAGTCACCGGCGGAGAACCGCTTGTTTCTTTATTCGTAACAGCGTTTTTAACCAGATAGTGGGGTAGGTGTTCCATCCTTATTTGGTCGCCTTCTACCAGGTTGAAAGCTCTTTCTATGACGTTTTCCAACTCCCGCACGTTGCCGGGCCAGTGGTAGCCGGCAAATAAGTCGGTAACTTCCGCGCTGAGCGACTTCACTTGTAGGTTAAACTCACGGTTATACTTATCAATAAAATATTGAACCAGTTCCGGTATGTCTTCCTTCCTCTCGCGCAGTGGAGGGATATTTAAATTGACCACGTTGATGCGGAAATACAGGTCCTGGCGAAACTTTCCTTCGTTCATCAGTTCCGTTATGTTGCGATTGGTGGCAGCAATAACCCGCACATCTACTTTCTTGGGGTTTCTGCCGCCCAACTTTTCCACTTCCTTTTCCTGAAGGACCCGCAGCAGCTTAGCCTGCATGCTAAGCGGCATGTCGCATATCTCATCCAAAAATATGGTACCCCCGTGAGCCAGTTCAAACTTACCCACCTGCCCGCCTTTTCTGGCGCCGGTAAAAGCCCCTTCCCGGTAGCCGAATAATTCTGATTCCAGTAAATTTTCTGGTACAGCGGCACAATTAACCTTGATGAAAGGCCCGTTCCGTCGCGGCGAATGGTTATGTAGGGCGTGCGCGAAAAGCTCCTTTCCTGTGCCGCTTTCCCCGGTGATCAGCACCGTGGAAGGTCCTCTGGCCACCCTTCTGGTTATATCTTTTAATTGAGAAATGGCCCTGCTGCTGCCGATTATATTATGCAGCCCGTACTGCGCACCGTCGCCGCCGGCGCCGGGCGGTTTGACTTGTACACAGCGGGTCGTTAATGCCGCCAGCTTGTCGATATCGCGGTAAATTACCTTGCCGATGGCTCCGTCAATCTTGCCGTTATTGACGATGGGGTAACGGCTGACCAGTACGCTTCTGTCACCGAACTGCAACAACTCGTGATGCTGTGAACGGCCGTTAATTTGCATAAAGTGCATTTGAGTTTCGGGTATAACTTCGGTAATATGCCGGCCGATAATGTCGCCCGGTTCCAATCCCAGCAGTTCAGCCATGGACTTGTTGACAAAGTGGATATAACCTTCGCTGTTGATGGAAATATAACCTTCATGTGTATTTTTAAATATGGATTCCAAAGCCAGTTTTTGTTTCTTGGTTTCTTCCAACTGGGCGGCCAGCTGGTGTAGCTCCGTTATTTCCTGCGCCACGCCTATGGCCCCGACAATACTGTTATCCTTGATTATGGGCGTACGGTTGACAATGAATAGCGAATTACCCAGCACAAATTTTCTCCCGATATGAGCTTTACCGGTTTTCAGTACCTTTATCAGCCCGGTGTACGGTATGATCTCCGATACTAGCCGCCCCCTGGCGCGGTCGGCAGTTATACCGAACAGCCTTTCGCAGGTTCGGTTAAATATAGTGATGCGCCCTCTGTGATCCACAGCTATGACCAAATTGGCTATGCTGTCAAATATAAAGTCGCTGTCGTCGGGAGAAAACTGTTTTTTCAATAAGCTGCCTTTCAGGGTCGCCCACTCCCTTCACGGCTTAGAATACTTAAACATTCCACAAAACACGTAAAATTCCTGCCTTGCGGCAAACATCCTTATTATGATAATTTTCTTCTTTACTGCCTTTATTTACCCGCTATCTCTACCAGCTTTTCCGCACCCAGTTCGCTCTTGAAAATTTCCTGGTCCTCTCTGTTCTTTAAGAACAAGTTTAATGTTTTACTTACGTTTCTTTCGGTAAGCGTTTCTTCCTGCAGGGCAACCAGGGCCCTGGCCCAGTCTATGGTTTCTGCAATGGAAGGTTTTTTACGCAAGTTCAGGTTGCACCTAATGTAATTTGCTGCATTGGCAATTTGAGATGTAATCTTTTCCCCGGCTCCCGGCACCTTGACCTGCAAAATGCGGGATTCCTTTTCCACGGAGGGAAAATCTATATATAAATACACGCAGCGCCTTTTTAAGCCGTCCGATAACTCTCTTTCACCGTTGCTGGTAAGCACCACGATGGGAATATGGCGGGCCGCCAGGGTACCCAGTTCGGGAATAGACACCTGAAAATCGGAAAGTAACTCGAACAAAAACGCTTCAAACTCAGCTTCCACCTTATCAACTTCGTCAATTAAAAGCACAACTTTTGCATTGGATCGTATGGCCCGGAGCAAGGGGCGTTCCAACAGGTACTCCTCGCTGAACAAGTTGCGCTCAAGATTTTCACCGGGCTCGGCATTCTTGGATATTTGAATTTTGATAAGTTGACGCTGGTAATTCCACTCATACAAAGCTTTGTTTTCATCTAATCCCTCATAGCACTGCAAGCGTATGAGCTCGGTAGCAAAAATTTTAGCCAGCACTTTTGCAATCTCAGTTTTGCCTACACCCGGCGCCCCTTCCACCAGCAGCGGTTTTTCCAGCGCCAAAGCTAAATAGATGGTGATCACTACTTCATCTTCGCAGATATAGCCCTGGTTTTCCAGTGCCTTGCGCAATTCCGCAGTGGTGAGCATCTTCATCCTCCCATCATGTGTTATTGCGTTTTGTAGAAATCTTCTGCAGACCGGGAAAATCGTTTTGCCTGAGAGCTTCGTACAGCACTATGGCCACCGAGTTGGAAAGGTTCAACGAACGCGCATCATTGACCATGGGAATGCGAATACACTGTTCCGGAAAACGGTTGAGGATTTCATCCGGCAGACCGGATGTTTCTTTACCGAAAACCAAAAAATCGTCCACGCCGTACTTTACTTCCGTATATACCCGCCTTCCTTTGGTAGTAGCGAAATAAAACTGGTGGCCCCGGTAAGCTGCCAGCACTTCGTCAAAACTTTCATGATAATAAACCTTTAACATATGCCAGTAGTCTAGGCCCGCCCTTTTTAAGTGCTTGTCGTCCACGGAAAAACCCAGCGGCTTAACCAAGTGCAGCACCGCTCCTGTGACGGCGCAGGTGCGGGCCACGTTACCTGCATTGGCGGGTATCTCTGGTTGTACCAGAACAAGATGCACTTTTTCCGATGCTCCCCTCGTCTTGTTCTTGTTTTTTGTGCTGCCGGTAAGCGCAATAAAGTGCCACGGAGCAAGACGTGCAGCGCGGTTTCCTGGCTGTACATGTAGAACGCCCGAAGGCAATTAAACGGTGGTGCCATACGCCGAAATCATTGGCCGGTAGCAAGCCGGTCAAATCTTTCTCTACCTGGCGGGGAGTGTTGCCAGCAGACAAGCCCAGCCTGCGGGACACCCGGTAAATATGCGTGTCTACGGGAAACGCAGGTTTGCCAAATGCCTGGCTTAAAACAACATTGGCCGTTTTTCGCCCCACACCGGGCAGCGATTGCAGTTCAGCCAGAGTATCCGGTACGCGGCCGCCGTATTTTTCCACCAGTTTCCGACATGCCTGGATTATATGCAAGCTCTTGGTACGATGCAGCCCACATCCCCTAATTTCTGCGGCCAACTGCTCTTGATCGAGGGCGGCGAATTCTTCGGGCTTACTATACTTGGCAAAAAGCCGAGCGGTGATTTTATTCACCTGCTTATCGGTGCATTGTGCGGACAACATGGCAGCGATAAGCAATTGAAATGGGCTGCGGAACTGTAGTGTAGGACCAGCATAAGGTATATCGCTGGCCAGCTGCTGTAAAATTTTTTCCTTCTTGACCATTTTAACCTCCGCGTATCCCGTCTACAACCCGTTTCCGCCGGTAGAAAACAACCTTTGGTGTTCAATTTTTATGCATCTATCCATAACAAAGTCTACGCCGGCTGCTAGCGCCCGCTCAGCAGCCTCTTCATTAACTATTCCAAGCTGCAGCCAAATGGCCCGGGGACTTATTTGCAGCGCTTCCTCTACGATAGGTAACACCAGTTCACTCCGGCGAAATACGTTAACTATATCCACTTTTTCCGGAATAGAAGACAGGCTGGGGTAACTTGCCTCCCCCAACACTGATTTTAACCTGGGATTGACGGGAATAATTCGGTACCCTTGATCCTGCATGTATTTTGCCACCCGGTAACTATCGCGGTCGGTTTTGCCGGACAGGCCAACCACGGCTACGGTTTTGCTTTTCCGCAATAATTCCTGGATTTCTTCATCGCTGGGATGGCGGTACAAAACATTATCACCCGCTTTTTTTCTTTTTTGTTTCTTTTTTTCTTACTATTATACCTGCAGCATTGTACAGCATCCACTATAAAAAAATTATAAACGGAAAAGGTAATGGCAATAATAAAAAGAGCCCGAAAAGGCAAAGCACAAGCACCGTGATTTGCAGCCCACGCCGGTTTTTTTATTTTTAACCCCGCCGCGCATTTATTTGCATTTTATATATATATAACAAGACAAGGAGGGTGTTGCATGAACATCATGTTTGCCTGGGTCTTAGGGGTTGCGGTACTGGTTATACTCCTGGCCGTTTTTTTGTTACTGCGCCGCCGGGAAACCGGTGATACAACCCGTGTAAATGCCGCACCTGCCCGGGAAGAATTTGCAGAAGAAATTACTTATTTTCCCGCCTCGCCGCCGCATGCCAAGCCCAAACCCAAACTTGATATACCCGAAATATCTTGGCGTTACGGTACCGACAGGCTGGTTCTCATGGTCCGCGATCCCAACTGGCTCTTCGCCTACTGGGAAATTACCGCCACCAAACAGGAAGAATTTAACCAGCAATACGGACCGGCAGCATGGAGCTCTTCCAGGCCGGTGCTGCGCGTTTACGACATTACGGGAATACATTTTACAGGGGACAACGCCAACAATTATACCGATATAACCGTCAGCGACCACGTTGACAGCTGGCATATCGAGGTCGGACGGCCCAACTCGACTTTTTGCGTCGACCTGGGCCGTATATTCCCCGATGGCAGGTTCGTGACCTTATTGCGTTCAAATATCGTGCAGACACCCAGCATTGACATATCCAGCCTAGTGGACGAAGAATGGATGTGGATAGAAGACATTTACAGAACCATTTCCCGCTATCACATAGGAAGCTCGCCGATGGTAACCGAACAAGTGGCCCGGGAGATGGGCCTAATTCCCCTGGGTATTAGCTCGCCCGGTTTCGCCAAATAGCGCCTGAATTGACGATACTTTATGCGGAAGGAGTAATGCCCGTTGCGCAAGGGATACCTTTGTTTTATATTGCACGCGCATTTGCCTTTTGTCAGGCATCCGGAACATGAACATTTTTTGGAGGAAAGATGGCTTTATGAAGCTATAACGGAAACTTATATACCCTTGATTGAAATGTTCGATGAGCTTGTTGAAGAAAACATCCCCTTTCGTTTGACGCTATCCGTATCGCCGCCCCTGTTGTCAATGCTCAGTGACGGCTTACTGCAGCAAAGATACCTGCGGCACCTGGATCAGCTCATCGAGCTGGCTGAAAAGGAAACTGCACGCACGTGGGAGTCACCCTTTCACGCCACGGCGCTGATGTATCGCGATAGGTTTTACCGGGCAAGGTACGTTTTTACCGAAAAGTATCGCGGCAACATCATTAACGCCTGGAAAAAATTCAGGGCACTGGGCCGGCTTGAAATTATCACCTGTGCAGCCACGCACGGTTTCCTGCCGCTTTTGATCACTCAGCCTGAAGCGGTACGCGCCCAGATCGGCGTAGCTGTCGATTTATTTACCAAGCATTTTGGCGATAAACCCGCTGGCTTTTGGTTGCCCGAATGCGCCTACGCGCAAGGTATAGACGACATTTTAAAGGAATTTGACATTAAATACTTCTTTACCGATACACACGGCGTGATGTATGCCTCGCACAGGCCAAGATACGGCGTTTTTGCACCCATTTTCTGCCCCACCGGCGTTGCCGTTTTCGGCAGAGATGTGGAGTCATCTAAGCAAGTATGGAGCGCGAACGAAGGTTACCCCGGTGATTTCGATTATCGTGAATATTACCGGGATATTGGCTACGACATGCCCTTTGACTATATCCACCCTTACATTCACCCCGATGGCATAAGGGTGAACACCGGTATAAAATATTACCGCATAACGGGCAAAGGAAACCACAAGGAGCCTTACGACAGGTACAACGCGCTGCGCAAGGCGGATATTCACGCGGGTAATTTTCTCTTTAACCGTGAACACCAGATCCGCTATTTGAATACTTTAATGGACCGCGACCCCGTCATCATAGCGCCTTATGACGCAGAACTTTTTGGGCACTGGTGGTTTGAGGGCCCCGACTGGCTGAAGTTTGTATTGCGCAAAGCGCACTATGATTTTCCCATGATTGAAACTATAACCCCGAGTGACTACTTAAAAAAATACCCCTGCAACCAGGTAGCACGGCCCTGCCCATCTTCCTGGGGACACAAAGGGTACAACGAAGTTTGGCTTTGCCATGCCAACGACTGGATTTACCGCCACCTGCACATCGCTGCCGAAAGAATGATTGAACTGGCTGAACAATACCACCATGCCGGTGCAACCGTGCAAAGAGCCTTGAAACAAGCCGCCAGGGAATTACTTCTGGCACAGAGCAGCGACTGGGCCTTCATCATGCATACCGGCACCATGGTAGACTACGCGATAAGACGTACAAAACAACACATATCCAACTTTTTACGCCTGTACGACCAGATCAAATACAACCACATCGACGTGGGCTGGCTGGAAGATTTGGAACGCAGGAACAACATTTTCCCAGACATTAATGTAAGCTATTACAGAAAAGCCGGCGCGCCGTTGAAAACGGCGGCTGCAGTATAAAGATAACAAAAGGGGGCATCAATTGCCCCCAGGTTGCCGACAAAAGGTGCTTCCGTTACCTTCGCTCACTCCAACAGCCTCAGGGGCTTCCATTGCCTGCCCCCGTTTTTTTATCCCGATTATCCCGTTTTTTGCCTGTTTTCCTCCCGTGCCCCGGCAATATTGATTATTTTTTGTGTATAAAATTCGGCCAATGACTCTGCCACTTCCATGGTGGTGCCCTCGCTGAACACCCGGCAAAGTGGTTTTTCCGGGTCGGGGAGCACCAGAGCCCAGCCGTCCGGGTGGAAAACTTTGACCCCATCCAGCAGTTCCAAATTTTCTTCCGGCATTTCCTCTATGATGCTTCTTATCACCTTGCCTTTGGCTTGCCAAGGTACTTGGATTTCCTTTTTATGCATGAAAAACGACGGTATTTCATCGATTAGCTCGGAGAGGCTTGTTTTTTCCTGCGCCAGGTATTCCGTTATCATACAAATACTAGCCATGGCGTCAAAGTAAATCAAGGACGGCGGAATTTGTTTTTCCCCGCTTTCCCTTAAGCCATCGTAAGCCAGCAGCTTTTCGTAAAAGTCCTGCACGGCAGTTTTGGTGCGAACCACCCGGGCTCCGTGCATTTGTGCTATTTTTTCCACCATTTGCGGCGCGGTTACCGGCACAACTACCGGCCCGCCGTGCGAGCGCAACACCATCAACGCCAATATGGCCAGCAGCATATCCTCCTGTATCGTGCGCCCGCGGTCGTCTATTAGCATGTAATTATCGGCTCCAGTATCAATTACAACGCCCATGGATAAACCGCGCTCGGTAATTGCCTCTGCCAGCCTGGTAGCTGTCTTCCTATACTCCGTCCAGCCCACCGACGCGGTATCGTCATTGTCTGTAACGATCCTTTCCAGGTGCAAGTTCAACTCGCGGCAGAGCGATTCTAGAAACCGCCCCGATATGCGGCGGTCGTAAACCGCTGCCATGCTCAAACCCGCTTCCCGGACGGCGTTTTTGTCCATACCTTGCAACAGCGATTGAAGGTACGCTTCCGGCATGGCCGGCACAAACTGGGTTTCCTTTATTTGCCTATGGTCTGCCCGCTGAAAGTCCTCTCGCGCCAGCAGGTTTTCTACCTTTCTCTCTAAACTGCGGGATATATTGCCGCCTAGCTTGTTGGTGAAAAGCAAATTCACAGCATTTGATTGCCGGGATGCAAACCGCACGTGTATGCCCCCGTCACATTCCAGCTTGCGTACTGCAAAACGGTGCATGGGGGTAATGCCGTCATCCATACGAAATACCCGCGCACCAACCGATTGCAGCCCGCAAACGACCGCATCCCTGATCATGCGGGATGGCTGGAAAATGTCGCTGCTTACAGCCACACGCGGCTGCGCGCCAATGACCGATGCATATGCCGCCGCCAGGCGAGCGGCGAATTCGGGTGTTATGTCCACGTTAACCGTACCCGATACGCCTTCCAGGCCGAAAACGCGCCTGGATACGCGGCTTCCCCAGATAACGCTTTCGCGCACCACGGTACCTGCTTCCACCGTTTTATGCGGCCATAGCTTAACATCAGGGTTAATGACGCACCTTTCCCCAATTACAGAATTGTTGCCGATAACTGCCCCTTCGTAAATGCTGCTGCCAGATCGCACCTGTACCCGGCCGCCCACTACGGCGCCGCGCAGGTTAGCGCCGGGCCCGACCAACACGTTGTTCCACAGTACACTTCTTTTTATCGATGCCTCGTCCTGGATAAGGCAACCAGAACCGATGACAGTGAGGGGTTCTATTTCAACCTTTTCCCCAATGGTTGTTCCCGCACCGATAAAAACCGGCCCGCGGATTTGGGCGGTTTCATGAATTTGTGCGTCATCCTGAACAAAAATGCCCGGCTTGATTTGCCTGCCCGCCATGTCCAATTTTACAATGCCGCTGAGAAAATCAAAATGGGCTTGCAAATACTGCCGCAAGTCCCCAATGTCGCACCAGTACCCTTTAAGAGCCACGCCGTATAACGGTTCACCCTTTTCCAACAGCAGTGGAAACAGTTCCTTGCTAAAATCGAATTTTTTTCCTTCTGGTATGTATTCCAGCACCTCCGGCTCCATAATATAAATGCCCGTATTAACCGTGTCGCTAAAAACTTCCCCCCAGCTGGGCTTTTCCAGGAAACGTACTATCCTGCCGTCTTCGCCGGTAATAACCACGCCGTATTCCAGCGGGTATTCTACTTTTGTCAGCACCATCGTGGCCAGTGCGCCTTTTTGCTTGTGATAAGCAATTGCTTCTTCCAGGTTAAAATCAGTCAAGGCGTCGCCGCTAATAATCACAAAAGTCTGGTCCAGGAAGCCGGACGCGTTTTTCACGCTTCCCGCCGTGCCGAGCGGTGTTTCTTCCACAAAGTACCTCATGCTCACGCCAGCCTCGCTGCCGTTGCCGAAATAATTGCGTATGACATCGGGCATGTACTGCAAGGTAACTCCGATGTCGCGCAGGTCATGCTTTTTAAGCAGCTCAATAATGTAGGACATGATGGGGCGGTTCATTACCGGTACCATCGGTTTAGGTGTTCCGCAGGTCAAAGGACGCAAGCGGGAACCTTCACCACCGGCCATAATAATTGCTTTCACCGTTTAAAAACCTCCTTGCATTTAGGATAATTTACCCAACACGCGGGAAAAACGCCCGAAAATGCCGCCTTGCTGCACATACCAGTTGCTGTTAACGTGCTCCTGCCAAACCTTTTTGTACACTTTAAGGGTCCGGGCAGCTATGCTCTGCCAGTTGAAGTTCTGTTTTACCTTGATGTAAGCGTTTTGTTGAAGCCGCTGGGCCAGCCCCGGGTTTTCCAGTACCCTTAAAACCATTTCGGCCAGCGAAGCGGGGTTGCCCGGTATGGATTTTAGCCCATCCAGGTTATGCACCACGATTTCGCTCAGGCCGCCGGTATTCGCAACCACCACCGGCGTACGCGCGGCCATAGCCTCCAGGGCTACAATGCCGAAAGGCTCGTACAGGCTTGGGAAGACCGCTACGTCGGACCAGCTGTACAGCGAATTGCGGGTGTAATCATCAATATACCCGGTAAAATAAACCCGCTGGCTTATGCCCATGCGGGCGGCCTGGTTTTTCAATTCGTTCATGTAGGGTCCTTTACCGGCGATCACAAACTTGGTATTGGGCACGCGGGCCAGTATCAGGGGCACGGCATCCAGCAGCACCTGGACGCCTTTTTCGCGCACCAGCCTGCCCACGTAAAACACTATTTTTTCGTTTGGCGAAGCGTAGTTTTCGCGGGAAATACTGGTGTTTTTTTGCACATAGTTTTGCGGGTTTACACCGTTGGGTATAACCACGAGTTTGTCATCGGGAATTTGGAAGACGTATTTAATCTCCCCTTCCATATAATGGCTGCAGCATATTACCCTCCAGGCTTCGTAACCCAGCCACCATTCTACGTCGCTGATGTGTCTCTGCAGGTCGTTATGCAGGCCGTAATTGCGCCCGTATTCCGTTGCGTGGATAGTGGCAATCAATGGTATGCGGTAGGCGTGTTTTAAAGCGCGTACCGCGTACGCCACCAGCCAATCGTGACCGTGGATGATGTTGAAGCCGTTGTTTTCATTAAACACCGGTATAGCTTTTTCCAGCATGGAAACGTTCAGTTGGGCGACCCAGGTGGTAAAATCCGGTGAAGATACGCCATAGGGAATGACGCGATAAACCTGTACGCCGTTTACTCTTTCCAATTCGGGAATACCAGGCTCGCCCATGGTGAACAGGTGAACTTCCACCCCCATCCCGGCTAGAGCGCTGGTCAGGTCGTAAACATGCTGGGCCAGCCCCCCCACGCTTTTCGGGGGGTATTCCCAGGAAAACATAG
>CAJYBN010000018.1 GCA_913064925.1 uncultured Peptococcaceae bacterium | reverse complement strand
GAGCGGGCAAGCCAACCAGCGGTGGGCGCTCGACGGGGAGAGGATAGCATGATCGCTCACGCTATCTCCTCCGCCGCGGCCAGCAGTTCAGGGTATTTCTCAGCCGGTATTTCCGTCAGTTTGGAAGCACCAAAGTCGTTGATCAGTTTTTTCACCTGCGCCTGCTTGCCTGCCTGAGCCAGGGCCGCCAGTTTGGCCCGGACTTGCTCCAGTGTTACGGTAGGGGCCGATTCAGGTTCAGATTGGGATTCAGCTTCTGGTTCTGGCTGGGACTCGGGTTCTGATTCGGATTCCTGTACAGGCTCGGGCTTTTTAGCAGGTTTGCCAGCAGGTTTTGCATCCTGGGCAGATTCCTTAAGGTTAAACGAAAATTCGGATTTGCTTTTCATCTCTTTTACGGGTTTAGTGGATAATACAGCCGACACAGGAGCAGCTGACAAGGCAGAAGCCAAGCTGAGAATAGCTGCTGATAGTTCAGGAGCATTAATATTAACGTTAACGGTTATTTCCATTTGCGAGTTCCTCCTATATACTTAAATTGGTGTTGTTTTTTCTGTGGCCCCGGCCAGGTTATGACCGGGGCGCTTTTTATTCGGTAACAATGACCTTACCTTCGGCAACCAGGTCCACAAGCTTGTCCAAGAAGTATTCCTTGATGTTCTTCCGGGCCTGGATTTTCCATGCCCCGCCATCTGCTTCAAATAAGGCCGCTACCGGGCCATTCTTAAGTCGCAGCAGGAATTCGCCCTCGGGCTGTTCCACTTCAATGAATGTCCGGTATGGTGCCAATTTGACGATGGGAGGCAGGGTGACGTTTGATACTGTTGCAATTCCCGTTTTGGCGACAACCGTTTGACTGATTCCATCATCACTACTTGTTTTTACAACCTCTTCTTTGATGTTACCCAGCAGCTTGATGAGTTCGTCCCGGGTCTCAGTCTGTACGAAGGCGGATTTCAGCCGGATAATAGCTTCTTCCAGATCCATATAACGGCCGAAATTCTGAGTCGGCAGTTCCGCAATTGCTGAGTAGATGTGAAAACGTCCCAGGTTATCCCGTAGCATTGAATATACGTCAACACATGTAGGTTCCGCGACATGAACGATAAGGTTGTTGAGCCGCCGGTGGTCATGTTCCTGGTTAATCAGTTCAACAATACTTGCCAGAGATTTTGTGGTAAATACATTCGGGGCTGCTTCAGGAATCAGGTGAAGTGGTCTGGATGAATACTGCAGCCCGTCTATTTCAACGGTTTCAATGTCTTTAAATTGCATTAAATACTGTAGCCCGTCTTCGGTAAGCATGTTATACACCCCTTTTAAGAGCTCTTTACCAGCCTAAGTTCCTTTTCAATCTCGCCAGCCAGGGCGCTGCCTTTGTCTTTGTTGAGTTCAGCGGCAACCGGTCTGCCCAGGTGGTCAGTATCGAGGATCAGTTTGGTAGTGATAGGTTTAACTGGTGCAAGTGTGGCTTTTGCCTGGGCTGCACAGTCCACAGTTTCCCGGTTTTCATCCAGTTTGAATTCCAGTGTCACTGTAAGCTTGCGCTTGGTTTTGGTGTCGGTGTTCGGGTCCATAAGATTTTCGAGGATTCTACCCATTTGGTTGTCGATCTGCTCCTGGATAGCTCCCCGGGCCAGCTCTAAAACATTGATTTTTTCCGGCATTTTTTCGTTTTTCACCTCCTTGAATTATGTTCTGGACCTATGCAGACTTCACTTTCAGCACTCTTACCCGTCCGGTAAACCTGTGCTGCAGGTGCAGCTCCCCGGGCAGGTTCTTTATCACCAGCCAGTTATCGGGGTTTAGCCTGGCCGCAGCGATGGCCAGCTTCTGTTTTTTGGTTGGCTTTTTGCCTTGTTTCAAATAACCACTCTCCTTTTAGATATTTTTTCAGCCGCCCCGGGGCCTCGCCTACCCCGCCCGCTTCTACACCGTCGCCACCGGGCGCAGCTTGCTGCTTCGTAATTTAAGTGGTACACTATAATTGGTTAATTTACTGAGCCGCTTTTAAAGCGGCATTTTCTTTATTCATCCAACCTTTACAAACCTACTTGCTGTAGTTAAACAAATCCGAAAGTTTACTTATGAATACTGCCGAACCATATCTTTTTTCTATAACTTTGCCTCCACTAATGACTAACCGGATTGTTAAAGTATGAACTCGGTCTATAATGTCTACGACTTCCCCAACACCTTCAACAACATCTCCAGGCCAGACATCTTCGATAGCTAATACCCACTGATTACGGCCTAATTTGCGCCCAAGTTCTCCACTACGTATTTTTTGTTTTCTTCTTTCGCCTAGTACTTTTCACCCCTCCCTTCGGCTTTGGCTATGGCCTTATGCGCCTTTCTGCGTGCCACTGACAAAATATGCTCGTTAAATGTACCAAGGCTTTTAAAGTACTCTTTAATGACTTCGTTTTCTTCAATGACTTCCAATAATTCTCT
Source organism: uncultured Peptococcaceae bacterium (assembly GCA_913064925.1). Taxonomy (GTDB): domain Bacteria; phylum Bacillota; class Desulfotomaculia; order Desulfotomaculales; family Desulfallaceae; genus CAJYBN01. The sequence goes on along the minus strand of CAJYBN010000018.1, from coordinate 19,422 downwards.
CAATGCCTCGTACAGCTCCGGCGCGGCGGCAAAAAGATGTGCATTTGCAAGTGTTTCATCCGGCCGTCTCATACGAGCATAGGCAAGGCCAATCAGTGTTCCTTTCTCGGTAGTGATAGGTATGTCACCATTACAGCCGGCTAACTGGCGCGCGGTGTTCACAAATAGCGGACCCGGCGTAAACTTAGCCATTATATTCCCTTCCTTTTCACCCCACTTTTCTAATGCGCCCACGCCTTCGTGCATGCCGGGTCAACTGCTCTACCCGCTGCTCTACCCACCGGTGACACTCCGCGTGGTATACCCGGACGCCCTCCCTTATACTCTTTTCCTCCGGCCATACGATGTCGCCGCAGGTCGGGCATATGCCTTTGGCGCTGATCTTGATAACTTCCATATTCTACCCTCCTAATTTGGTATACAGGTACTTATTTCAACAACCATAACCATGGTATCGCTGCAACCACTGCTCCCCAGGCCCACATTATCAGGATCAGTGGTTTGCAGTTATACCATTGCCACCGCCAGCGTCGGCCAGCTATCGTATACACCCGCCCGCCAGGAACAGTTTTTCTTTTAAACTTAACTGGCGGCTGCGGATCCAGCGCCGAAACAGGTGCCACATTATTTCACCTCCCCTAACTTATTAATTGATTAATTACCTATGCGGAACGTTGCGTTTTGCAATATGTGGGCATAAAAAAGTGGACCACATCAGCAGGCGTGATGTCGAGAATAATAGCGATTTGCTCCATTTCAGACACGGTAAATGCTTGAAATCCGTTAATCTTGTCCGACAGTGTATTTACACTCATGCCTAATTCTTCCGCGAGTTTACGGTAACTTGTACCTTTTTCACGAATTCGACCTTTTAGTGCGTTTAACTGAGAATATCTCCTTTTTTTCTTAGCCATCGTAATACCCCCGTGTTAGAATTTGTTGCGTTTTGCAATATGTCATTATTATATTACCTCATCAAGAAAAAATATGTCAATACGTTTTGCAACAAATCCCAGATTATTTTAAATAAAATTATTGCATATATCAATGTTACATAATATAATAACAGCGATGAAAAAAGGAGGCTTGATCATGGGAAAGTTTTTTGATAGGGAATTGTTTCGACAAAGATTAGCTGAACTGATGGCCGATAATAACGACACCACTTATAGCTTGGGTGAGTACTTGAATTTGAATCCAGCCACAATCTCCAGGTATACCACCGGTAGTATTGAGCCAAAGATGCCTACTATTCAAGCCATCGCTGAAAAATATGGTGTAAATCCCAAATGGCTGATGGGTCAAGATGGAGAAAGTAAATATATGGATCGTGCTGAGCGAGTGAAAAAAATACCCATTGTAGGTACTATTGCCTGTGGAGCGCCTATTATTGCTCAAGAGTATATTGAAGGAGTCGAATTTGTACCCGAGGATATGCACGTGGATTTTTGTTTACGTGTAAAAGGCGATAGTATGATCGGCGCTCGGATTTTGGAAGGTGACCTGGTATATATTCGTCAACAGCCAGTAGTAGAAAACGGAGAAATCGCTGCTGTACTGATAGACGGTGAGGAAGCAACATTAAAAAGGGTTTACCGGCTTAACGGGTCCATAATCTTACGAGCAGAAAATCCAGCCTATCAGGACCGGATTTTCAATAAAAAAGAAGCTAAAGCCATAAAAATTATAGGCAAGGCGATTATGTTTAAAAGTGAGGTGAGATAATTGGCCAGTTTTAAAAAGCGCCCAAATGGAACGTACCAAGCCACTATTTATGTCGGCAGGGATGCAAATGGGAAACAATTGTTTAAATACGTAACCAGACCCACATTAAAAGAATGTAAGGCGGCTGCCCGGGAAATTGAGCAGGAATTAGAAGAGGGTAAATATGTCAATATAGGAAGGATAAGAGTTACGACGTGGATTGAACAGTGGATGGAGTTAAACAAAAGCAGGCTTTCTCCCAGTACATTTGCTCTATACCGGACATATCAAAAGAATCACTTTGAGCCTTTTTTCAGCCGATTCAAGCTTAACCAATTAAACGAGATACACATAAAGCAGTTTATGAATGAAAAGTTAAAAACACTCTCCCGGGCCAGCGTCCGCAGAATGATGTCGGCACTGCGGCAGATACTTGAGGACGCCATGAAACATAAGAACCCGGTCCGTAATATTAAATTGCCTCAGGAAGAAAAATATACTCCAAAGGTTCTTACGGACACAGAAATGCAACAGATTCATGATGCTGTCAGAGGCACCCGGGACGAACCTATTGTTCTGCTGGCTGCCTGGTGCGGCCTTCGTCGCGGGGAAATATTCGCGTTGAAATGGAATGATATCGACTGGAACCGAGGCACGATCAGAGTGGACGAAAGTTACGCCATCAACGAAGACAATCTTTATGAGGATAAAAGACCAAAGTCAGAAAATGGTGTGCGTGAAGTTGTGGTACCTGAATATTTATTGAAGCTCTTAGAAGGCATGAGAAAACCCAAGACTAAAAAGAAAAAGAATAACCAGGTTGTAGAATTAAACGATAATTCCGACCACCGCATTTTTGAAATGCGACCAGATAGTTATTCCAGTTATTGGGCAGAGTTTGTACGTAAGAAAAAACTACCAAAAATTCGGTTCCATGACTTGCGACATTATCACGCCAGCTGGCTTTATGCCCGGGGAGTACCAGATCAATATGCTGCCCAACGGCTCGGGCACGACATTCGGATTCTTAAAACGATTTATCAACATCTTGGATTGGACCGGCAAGCGGAAATCGATAATAATATCAGGCAAATGTATAACGAAAGCAAAAAAGAAGAAGCCCGCCGGAGCTCTGAATAGGCGGGTTTCTTCTTTAAACTTTTGTTGGGCATTTGTTAGGCATTTGCCTTTTTGGTTTGCCCAACCTGAGAGCCATTAGGCCCTGATTTTTCTTTGGTCGGAGCGACACGACTTGAACGTGCGACCTCTACCACCCCAAGGTAGCGCTCTAGCCAAACTGAGCTACGCCCCGACAAGATATTCCTGCGGTTGCAATTGCTATTATATCTGTTGCTCTTACAAAAGTCAAGGCATTTAAAGCATGTAAAGCATGTATCTTATGCCTATATTATACTTTTTTGTACATGCACAATCTTCGTTGATAGCTCATATGATGTAGAATCCACTGCCATAAAAGGGGAGGAATGTATGTTGCCTGGTTTATGGACCCTGCTGGCGGCATCCGTAATTCAGGGAATAATGTTGCTGATTTCTTACGTCACGCAAAACAGCTTTCCCAAACCGCTGACGGAAGAAGAGGAAAAATATTACCTAGAAAAGTTGGCCGAAGGTGACGAAAAGGCCAAAGAAATACTTATCGAAAGGAACTTGAGGTTGGTCGCTCACATAATTAAAAAATTCGAGGGAAGCGGAGACGATTTTGACGATTTAATTTCTATCGGCACCATCGGCCTTATTAAAGCAGTACACACCTTTAACGTTAAAAAGTCTTCGCGACTGGCCACATACGCTTCAAGATGTATAGAAAACGAAATACTGATGTATATGCGTTCCAAGAAAAAAATGCGCGCGGAAATGTCGCTTTATGAACCAATCGGCACCGACAAAGAAGGAAACGAAATACATTTCATGGACGTGTTAAGTACGGACGCGGAAGCGGTGGCCGAAATGGTTTCAAGGAACCTAGACCGGGAACAATTGTGGCGCAAGCTTAACAACCTGACTCCCCAAGAAAGAAAGGTTTTAATGCTCCGCTTCGGCTTGAAGGGCAAAGAACGAAAAACGCAAAAGGAAATTGCCAAAAAGCTGGGCATATCTCGCTCGTATGTCAGCCGCATAGAAAAAAGGGCCATTGACAGGCTGTCCGAACAATTTTTAGCCGAAGCATAAAACCATGCTAATTAATAACCCGGCACAAAATGTCAGGTTATCTTTTTTGTGCAGGTTAAACCGTAATGAGAGTTCCTTTTTGCCTGGGACCGATATTCTTTCTTAATTCATAACTGATTAGTGATGATATGTAAATTTTTATGTCAAGCGTCAGTGATGATTTTGAGTTGAGTCCGTATAATTGTGTAAAATCGGTCTCCTGAAAAAAATAGTGGAGCCAAACAAATTCCTCAGTTAGAATTGAATTGCTAAAACAAACTAACAAAGGAGGAATTTGAATGGCTCAATACCAGATTACCGTAAATCAGGAACTTTTGCACCGTCTATTTTTAAGCAATAACAAAGATGCCGGCGTAGCAGCCCTGTTGGAATCCGTATTGAACCAGATTTTGCAGGCACAAGCCACCGAGCAGCTTCAAGCTGAGCCATACGAGCGCACCAGTGAAAGAAAAGGATACCGCAACGGCACATACCCGCATCAACTGACCACCCGGGTAGGAACCATAACCTTGCGTGTTCCGCGTTTTCGTAACGGCCAGTTTTCCACCGAAATGTTCGCCCGGTACCAGCGCAGCGAGCAGGCCCTGGTACTGACCCTGATGGAAATGGTAATTAACGGGGTCTCTACCCGAAAGATCAGCCAGATCACAGAAGAACTGTGCGGCACCGAATTCTCCAAGTCCACTGTCTCCGACTTATGCAAGAAACTGGACCCGCTGGTAAACGCCTGGAATAACCGGGACCTGCGGGGTACGCACTACCCATTTGTATTGGTGGACGCTTTAGTGCTAAAAGTTCGCGAAGAGGGCCGCGTTCGTTCCCGGGGCGTAATGATCGCCATAGGCATAAACACCGGAGGGTACCGGGAAATTTTAGGTCTCATGCTTGGCGACAGCGAATCCGAGGCCAGTTGGAGCGAGTTTTTCTCCTGGCTTAAAAACCGCAACCTGCGCGGTGTTGATCTAGTAATATCAGATGACCACAGCGGCCTGGTAAAGGCTGTTCGCACTCACTTCCAGGGTGTTACCTGGCAGCGCTGCCAAACCCACTTTATGCGCAATATCATGGACGCTACGCCTAAATCCGTAAAGGACGAGCTTTACCCGCACCTGCGGGCCATTCTGGATGCGCCGGATATCGGCACCGCCCGGTTACTATTGAACCAAACCCTGGAGAAATTTGAAAAAAAGGCGCCCAAGGCTATGCAGGTGCTTGAATCAGGCTTTGATGATGCTACAGCGGTGCTTGTGCTGCCGGAGAAGTATCGCCGGCGGCTGCGTACTACAAACGGCGTTGAGCGCCTGAACGAGGAGATTAGGCGCCGGGAGCGGGTTATCTTCTATGACTCCTCTTCTCCCTTTCCCTGGCAAGAAGAACTTAGAATTAACGCTATGAGTATTGTTCCCCCCGCCGGCTGCAGCGGCGGCAGCCGGTTGATGTGGGGATAAAAATGAGCCATTAAGCCGCCCTTTCAGGATACGGGTGATCATGGTCGCCGGGTAATAGGCGGCATTCCCTCCACCCGTGGCCTTAAGGGGCGAAAACCAAGCATAACCCAGCAGGAAACTTGCAAGATACGGCGAACCCAATAGGCAAACTATGGACAAGCGAGGGTTTAGCCGTGGGTCGCCCAGCCTTTTTCCGTCAGCGTATTCTCACCCAGGCAGCCTCTCTGGAGGCCAAGAGCCTGTTCAACTTCTTGGTCAGCGAAATCAGAACCAGGCGGGAAGTGCCCCTGGAAGAGGCTATCCTGGCGGCGCGTGACGTTTTGGAATACCTGGAGCGAAACCTCTTGACCAGGACTTTAGGTCAGATCCAGTTCCCGGCCATCTCCGGCCGGGAGAACCACAAGAAGCGCTCCCGGGCCAACCAGCCGGAGAAACTGATCAACCTTACGGTAGTGGCGGAAGAAGACATAGAGCTTATGGCCGAGTTTGGAACTGTGGCCCTTCAGAGAGGCCGCCTCGCCCGGCTGATCGAAGAGGCCTACGCCCAGGATGCCATTTTGGACGGTCACAGGCTTTCGGTTCTGTTCCTGCAGACCCACCGAGGCATCCGCGCCCTCCTGCAATCTTTTTGGCAGCAAGGAGTTTTGCTGCCGGTGGCCGGGATGAAAAGAACCAACCGCCAGTTGATGCAGGGGTTACGGGGGGTGCTGGCCATTGACCGTTACCTAAGCGGAGAAGACCTCACCGCTTTGCGTAAAGACCTGGCCATCAGCACCAGCCGCTGGCAGCGGTGGTGGCAAAGCTTTAAGGAACTGGTGAGAAACCAGGACCGACCTCTTGCAGAGCTGGCAGGGACCCTTCAAGAGCCGGTAGAGCTTTTGACAGCCTGGCGGGAGGTTTATGAGGATCACCGAAAAAAAGACCCGGGACTGGCCGCCCGCCTGGGGCTGAACCAGGGTACCTTAAGCAAACCGGATGCTATTACCAACCGCCAAGCCCTTGGTGAACTATTATGCCGGCGGCACGGCTACTCCCCGGCAGCTGCAGAGCAGTTTCTGGACGACCTGGTGGACCTGGCCGCTCGTTTAAACAGACAGGAACGGGCGCCCGGAGCAATCATCTACCAGGCCGTGAGCGACCGGGAGCCGGCGGGCAAAAAGCTGGCAGAATGCGAACTAAAAGCCGTAGTCCTGGATTACGTCACCCGGGAGGACTGGGAACTGGCCAACCGGGATAACGCCGAAGCCCTCAAGTGGACAAGACTTTTACGTTTCGCCGCCCAGGCCAGATCCCAGGGAGCTACCTTGAACCAACCCGACCTGGCCCTGCTTCTAGGGCTCTCCACCAAATCCATACAAAGCCTGTTGAAAAAACACCCGGGCGTGGTAGTTCCCACCAGGGGGCTGGTAGCCGACATGGGGCCGGCTTTAAGCCACGCCGATAAGATCATCCGCCTCTACATGGACGGCTACACCGAAACCGAGATCGTCCGCCGCACCGGGCATAGCTATGAATCCGTGGAGAACTACCTTCTGGACTTTGCCCGGGTTACCTACCTCCTGGAAAGGGGCCTGCCTGTACCGGCTATCCGGAAGGTCCTGGGTTGTTCCAGGAGGCTGGTGGAAAAACATGTCAGCCTCTACCGGGAGTTTTCCGGCCCCGACCATGCCTTCATGATGGCGAAGGTCCGCCGCCTGGCCGAGGCCCACCCGGTTAAAAAAAACTGACCCGTCAAGGAGGGATGAATCTCTTGCAAGCCAAGAAGGGTGTCAGCAGCCGCTACGCCACCCTTCTTGCCAGGGATGTATTACCGGTACAAACTGCTCACCTGAAAACCAGCTTCGAATTAGCCCCGGCCTCTAAACTGGCCGAAGCGGCCTGCCTGGCCGCCAACCAGGCCCTGGAGGTCTGGGAAAAGAACCAGGGCACCAAGCGCTTAAAACCGGGCGAACTACTCCTGGAACACGGGGGCCAAAAACTGGTGATTCCCCTTTTGGCCCGGGAAGTGTTGCTCCACCTTAAAGAAGGCAAATCTCCCCGGGCCGTGCGCCGGGAGCTGGAAATGCTCCAGTTCGCCAAGCTTAAAGAGCTAAATCCCAAGGCCAGCGTGGAAGATCTCTGGTGCCTGGTCAACCAGGCCGAACTCTCCTTGAAGCGCGGTGGTAAAAGTGCAGAGGTACTGCCGGAAAAGCCCCTGGAAGTCGAAACGCTAAAGCCAACAGGCCGCCAGCACATCGGGGGCGAAATCCCACCCGAAGCACTAAAGCCGGCCATCGCCACCCTCGTGGACCGGTGGGGTACAAAACCCGCCCGGGCCGAAGGGATGGTTAACCTGGCCGCCAAGCTCTACACCTGGTGTTGCCCCAGGTTGGAAGAGCTGGAGCCCGGGCAACTGGTCTGGCTGGCCCACGGGACTAAAAAGTCCAGGCGCACTGATCCCAGGCTTTTTCAGCCGGTAGTGCTCACTCTTTTAGCACCGGAAGAAGCCCAGTAGCCGCTAAATACCACCGCTAATCTGAAGAGGCTCATAATGCGGCAGATGGAAAGGCTTACGACGCTTTGGTGTTCTCCTGCCCGCGGTGGCCGGGACGACGGTGTTGGACATGGGCCGCACTCTTACCCACAAGGTCCTGGTGGTGGAGATAGCCCCGGAGGGCTTAACTACCCAGTAGATCGTCCGGCGAATTTACCACACCCCGGAGGCCGTAGATAATTACCTAAATTTTGGCAGCTAAATCAATTATGTACTGGTATGTACTAACCCCGGCAAAGGTAAAAAATTGTTTCCATATACTTATCATATTATTATGATAATATAGTTATTGCAATTAGGAAAGGCCTGACCCCTGTTCAGGTGGCAGGGCCTGTAAGGTAAAACTAAAGGTGGACCCTTGGCCCGGTTTGCTCTGCACGCTCACTCTGCCGCCGTGGGCCTCGACAATTTGCTTGACAATGGCCAGACCCAACCCGGTGCCCCCCAGAGTCCGGGAACGGGATTTTTCCACCCGGTGAAAGCACTCCCAGATGTGTTCTATGTCTTCGAGCGGGATACCCGGCCCCTGGTCGGAAATGCTCACGGTAATTGTATTGTTGTCAATTTTTACCTGTAGTGTAATGACTCCGCCAGGCGGTGAAAATTTAAGGGCGTTGTCCAGCAAATTTAGAAAAACTTGTTCAATGCGATCCTCGTTGCCCAGCGCCGGAGGCAACCGGTCCGGAAAGTGTCTTTTCAGGGTTACATGCTGCTTTTCCATAAGCGGCCGCATTTTGACCAGTACCTGCTCCACCAGTTCCGGTATGTATATTTCGTTTAATTCCCATTCTTCTTTGCGCGACTCAATCAGCGACAAATCCAGCAGATCATAAATTAACTTGTTCATACGCAGCGTTTCCCGATGAATAACAGACAAATATTTATCGCGCTCTTGGTCGGGGACGGCGCTGTCTAGCAAGGCTTCCACGTAACCCTGCACCGAAGTCAGGGGAGTTCGCAGTTCGTGGGAAACGTTGGCTACAAAATCCCGGCGCAATTGGTCTAATTTCTTTAGTTCAGTAATGTCCTGCAGCACACCCACAGCGCCAAAATTGTTGCCGGCACGATCTATTAACGGAGAAACATGGGCCAGAATATATGTTTGTACCCCATCGGGCGTATATTCCTTGCTGCATGCCTCCCCGGACGCCACTACCGCCGCAAACAATTCTTTCAGCTGGCTGTCCGGGAGAGGCTTTCCGTAGATTTGCACTGTTAAATCCGCGTTTTCATTCAGCCCAAGGGTGCGGGCCGCCCTTTTATTGAGCAAAATCACCCGATTCGCGCCGTCGACGGCCACCACTCCCTCGGCCATGTTTGCAAGGATGCTTTCAATTTTTCCCTTTTCCCGGGCCAGGGCGCCAACGGTTTCTTCCAAAGACATGGCCATTTGGTTGAAATGGCGTGCCAATTGGCCGATTTCGTCTTTGGTATCAATTTGCACCCGCTGACGGTAATCCCCGCCCGCTATCTGCACAGTGGCTTCGCTCAACCGGCGCAACGGCAGAACTATGGAACGGGATGAGTATAACCCCAGCAGAACCGCCAGCAAAAGGGCAGGGATGGCCGCGTAGAACATTAACCCGCGCACGGCTTCCACGGCATCGGTCACATCCGCCAGCGGTGCGGACAAAAACAATGCCCCCGCCACTTCATTGTTTAACTGAACCGGTACGGCAACAAAAATCACCATCTGGTCTATTCGGGCAACGTATCCCCGCCGGGAAACAGTTTCACCTCGCAGCAGCATTTGGGCGTCCGCGGGTCCCAGCCAGTGCCGCCGGGCAATGCCGGCAAATTGATTGCGGGATATTAAAGCAAGGTGGTTTCTGCTGATCAAAACCGCCTGATTATCCAACAAGCGGTTTAAATTGTCCACAATTTCGGCCGCAGAGCGGTTCTGCCCGGCGTTCTCCGCTATAATCCGGGCCACTTCCCTGCCTTTTTCCAGTAGTTCCGCCTCTTTGGCGGTGTAATAATAACCCTCCAACAGGTATGACATGGCCATACCCAGCACAAGCAGGGTAATTATAATAACGGCAATGTATGTAAACATCAGCTTGCTGAACAGGCTTTTGTACATTTAGCTTCCTACCTCAAATTTATAGCCCCGGCCCCATACTGTTTTTATATAACGCCGGCCCGTATGTGCACTTAATTTTTCCCTCAGCCGTTTAACGTGGGTATCCACCGTACGTGGGTCCCCCAGGTAGTCATATTCCCAAACCTGCCGCAATAGCTGCTCCCGCGTAAAAACCTGGCCGGGATGGCGGGCAAAAAACCACAGGAGATCAAATTCCTTGGGGGGCATGGGCACGACCTGACCATTCATCTCCACCTGCTTGGCGCTGTTATCTATTACCAGGCCAGGCCAGGCAATCACCTGGGTGTTTTTGCGTTCTTCTGTTAGATTTACCCGCCTCAAGACGGCTTTAACCCGGGCCACCATTTCCCGCGGGGAAAAAGGCTTGGTAATATAGTCATCCGCTCCCATTTCCAGGCCCAATACCCGGTCAAACTCTTCCCCCCGAGCGGTCAACATAATAATGGGGACGGAATTCTGTTTCCTGATTTCGCGGCACACCGCCAAGCCGTCCATCTTTGGCAGCATGATATCCAGCAAAATCAGGTCCGGGCAGCTGCCCGTAACCTTATGCAGAGCTTCTTCCCCGTCCACGGCGGTTACCACCCGAAAGCCTTCCTTTTCCAGGTATAAACGGATTAACCCCCTTACCGGTTCCTCGTCCTCCACTACCAGTATGGTACCCATCTTTTCCTGCACACCCGGCACCTCCCCGGCTTATTCATGGCAAAGGGAGGGCACCCATCATCAGACCCTCCCTTTACCTGCAATTAAATTATTTAGCGTCCATTGCGGGCTCCAAAACCTCCCTTGAAGCCGTGGCCCATTTTACCCCTGAACTGGTTTATCTGAGCCAGTTGCTCCTCGGTCAGCAATGACCGGCACTGCTGCCTGAATTCCTGGTTAATGCTGGACAATTGATCGCGCAGCTCGTTGATCTCCTTGATCTTGGCGTCTATTGCAGCTTGGTCCGGGTTTTTCTGCAGCTGCAAAAGCCTTAATTCGTGCATGCTGTCCATCAGTTTAATGCGCAGGTCACGGGTTTGGTTATATTTGTTTTTAACAATTTCCTGCATTTGGGTGATTTGCTGGTCGGTAAGGTTTAAGGCTTCCACCGGGTTAGGCCGGTCAACATCGCCAAGCATTCTCGGCCCGCCGCCCCCCCAGCCAATTCCGGCAGCTGCAGCTACCTGAACAATACCAAATGCCAAAAGCAATGTAACGGCTAACATTACTATTATTTTTCGCACTGTTACACCTCCTTTCCTGTTTATTACGCATTTTTTGTTTTTATCGTGCTGCGCTAAATATATTCTACCCGCCAATTGTGAACAAACTGTGAAAAAAAATTATACAGTTTACGAACTTGGGGTTTGCTCTTTCATTTAATAATCTCGACTATCTGGTTGCTTTTGGGTTTATTACCTTTATGCCAGGAGGTTTTTTAATGGTTGCTCTACTTCATTACAGGAATGCTTAAAAAACAAAATCCCGGTACTATGCTGGGGAAACAAAACCCCACGGAGCCCTGGTTTTCGCCGGGGGGCCTCCCGGGTCTGCGTACGCTGAAAACCGAACAGACCGAAGCCTTGCCGCTGCTGGCCTGTGAGCCTGTCTGTTTGGTCTGCCTTTTAGTTTGCCTCTGGTCTGCCGATTGGTCTGCATAGTTGCGGAAACCCGCATAAAATAAGGGTTCCTTACGGAACCCTATGCCCGGCCTTTTCTCTATTAAAAAAATTAGAAAGCCTTGATTTCCAAGGCTTTCAGAGATTTTACTGGTCGGGATGACACGATTTGAACGTGCGACCTCACGGTCCCGAACCGTGCGCTCTAGCCAAACTGAGCTACATCCCGATAAACTTATACTCTTACCGCCGGCAAATAATATGATAGCTCATATTGGGCCGGTTGTCAATTGTGTCGTGGTGTTGAATTAATGGTAGACAGTGAAAATTTCATAATTAGATTTTTTTTGTTTAAACTATAAGCAGGCAAAAAACTGATGCTCGGAGGTGTGCAATGAATACCATCAGCGCGTTTACTTTTTCCGAACCGATCCAGGGGGTCCAGGTCATGCCGTTGACGCAGGATGGCAAGCAAATTCGCATCCGTTATTACGGCCTGCTGAGACAAAAAGGTGCCCGGCAAATCTGGCTACATGGAGGTTTTGGAGACAGCAAGGAATGGAGGGACGTTAAAGATTATCTAATGGAACAAACGGATCAGGGCTGGGAGCAAACCGTTCAACTGGAAGGAAAACAGCTAAATTTTTGCTTCCGGGATGATACTTATAATTGGGATAATAACAACGGCACGAACTGGATTTACCGAATCACTTAAGCCGGGTTTATCAGAACCGGCTTTTTACTATGCCTCTATCAATTTTTTGGACAACTCGCAACCTAGCACCCACAACGAAGCCGTGCTTAGGTGATGCGGGGATATGCTGTCAAACATTATGCTGGCGTTGGGCGGGAATTCCTCGTCACCTTCCCAGAGCACAACCGCCAGCGGCAGCTTGGGGAAGGCATATATTACAGCGGCAGCGTCGCCCAAGGCTAGCTCCCGGCCGCCCAGCTTGGCTGCTTGCTTAAGCAGTAAAGCAGGTTCTGTCCCGAACTTCTTGGCTAGGGGGCGGCAGGCTTCGTTTATAAATGGTATGTAGTGGTGTTCGCCTTCGGGCAGTTCCAGGAAAGATAACCATTTTCCCCGCGGCGGCAGCCCGCTGCAATGTTTAAGGTAGTGCAGTATCAGGGTGGCGTCGTTGAAGGAAACTTGCCGGTTTGGTTCTGCCATTGGTGTTACATGACCATTTTCCAGGGAGACGCGATATTCCCGGGCGAAATATGGTACCACTATATACTTTCCATCATCGGAAAACGCTGCTCCGCTTTTTAATACCATTTCTTCCGGGTCGGTGGCCAGGAAATCTTTCAGTGCTGCGGCATGCGCTGTCAGCTTGCTGCACAAAACAATCACCTCCAAGTTTTAACGGGCAAACAGGTACAGTAAAAGGGCGGTTACCGCTCCCACCAGCATGATGACTGTGCTGATGCCGCCATAGTTAACCAGGGCTTTAAGCTTAATGCCTTCCTTTTCCGCTCTTTCTTTCATGGTGTTGTACGCCGGCAGGCGGCCGATAACACCCATGGCCAGGGTGTCGGCAATGTCCGGTTCTCCGCCGCGGTCCAGCATACTTTGTACTACGGCATCCAGCCACAGACGGCGTTCAGACGGGTCGAGGGATGCGTATGTGGTATGTAAAAACCGTTTAAAATGTTTTTCCCTCGGTTTTAGCTGTTTGAAGTAGTATCTTCGCTCGGAACGTTTCAGCTGGCGCATCGTTTTTCCCAGTATACCGGTGTCACTGGCGCTCAAGCCAAAATTTTTTTGCAGCAAGTCAATGAACAAGGTTGCCAAAGTTAACCACCCACAATAGGAACAAATAAGGTATGTTATTAATAGGTATTGATAATATATAATAATATAATATACGGCAGGTTATCTTCAACACATTCGCGCGGTTTGGTAGGACAAGTTGGCCCAGATTGGAGGATATAACATGGAAGTATATGCACTGGTGGGACCCAGTGGTACGGGGAAGAGCCACCGGGCCGCACCCTTGGCCCATCAACTGGGTGCCGAAGTTATTATAGATGACGGATTGATTATTAAAGGCAACCGGATTGTTACCGGGGTTTCGGCCAAAAACCAGCCAACCCGTATCGGAGCAATAAAAACGGCGCTGTTCATGGATCGGGAACAAATGATAAAGGCGCGGGAAGTAATTGCCAAGCTCAACCCCGGTAAAATATTGATTTTGGCCACATCAAAGGGCATGGCAGAGAAAATCGTTGCAAGGCTGAATTTGTCGCCCATTAAGGAATTTATCACCATCGAGCAGATAGCTTCGGAAAAGGAAATAAGAAAAGCGAAAATAATGCGCCGGCAGCACAGCAAGCACGTTATACCCGCCCCCACTGTGGAAGTAAAGAAGAGCTTTCCGGAAACTTTTATTGACCCGCTACAGGTGTTTCTACGGCGCAAGGGGCACAAAGAGCACAAAAGCTGGCTGGAGCAATCGGTGGTAAGACCTACCTTTACAATGTACGGAAAGCTTAGCATTTCCAAAGGGGCGCTGAAAGCCATCGCCCATTATGTGGCTTCCAAGATGCCCGGGGTTGCGGGAGTAAAACGCTCTGTTATATTAAGGAACGACCAGGGAGTAGCCATTGAACTGGAGATAATTGTTGGTACCAAGTACAATATAAATGACATCAGCCGGGATATGCAGGCAGCCGTTAAAGAACAAGTGGAAAAAATGACGGGTTTGACGGTGAACAATATCAACGTGCTTATAGCAGGTATCCAAACAGAGGAAATAGTTTAGGCAGAAAGCCTTTTGCAGGCTTTCTGCCTATGCTTTTGTGGCAAAAACGTGCTTGCCTATCCTGGTAATTACCGGCAGCGACTTTATCCAGTTGTCGGAACTTATGGAAGGGTTGTAAAAAAACAGGGCGCCGCCCGTTGGATCACAACCTTCCAGCGCTTTAAAGGCCGCCTGAATGGCCTTACGGTCTGGAGTCAGGTTTATTGTCCCATCGGAAACAGGAGTAAACTGGCAAATGTTCTGGTCTCGTTGCAGGATGACTTCCCTTATTGTGTCCGGAAAGTAAGGGCTACGCACGCGATTCAATATTACCGCACCCACAGCCACCTGTCCTTCGAAGCTCTCCCCTCTCGCTTCCGCGTAAATGGCTTTGGCCAGCAGTATTAGGTCGTCGCGGGAAATATTTCCCCGCGACATATGAGCCTCTGCGACGCCCACCGGTATTTTAAGAACCTGGTAAGGGTGTATAATGGACGACTTCAAGTTATTGGCCCGCATCAGGCTGCTCAGGTCTATATCAAAAGTATTTGCTATTTCCGATAGCGTGTCACCGGGTTGAACGGTATAGTTTATTTCCGTGATAAGCGGCCCGGCGTGTGCGCTCGGTAATTGCGGGCAGCAAAGCCCCCAAAGCAAGATCAGCAGTATGCCGGTAATCCAGTAGAATCGTGGGATCATTTTTTCCTCCTTTCTAGCCAAAAACTATTTTAGACATTAATGTTTCCGTTTAATCTGTAATTTTTATCCATATTATATTATATTTGGTTTAGTTAAAAATATGCATAAATGGAAAACCGCCCCGAAGTTAACAGAGGCGGTTATATTTTTTTATAATTTGGCCATTTGCATTCTTATATCCACGTCTACCAGCAAGCGGTATGGATGGCACATTTGCAGAATCCGCGAGGTAGTTCTGTCGCCCAAATATTCTTCCAGGTCTTCCAGGTTTATGTTGCTGGTGATAACGGTCGGTAGGAGGTAATTCAACCTGTAGTTAATTATGGAAAAAATTTTATTTCGCGTCCAGTCGGTATAGTTATGGGCACCCAGGTCGTCGAGAATCAGCAGGGGAACTTCCCGGGCGGTATCCAGCAGCTCCGACTCGGTTACCGGGCTTTGCCTGTTGGGATCGTATGTTGACCTGATTTGGTCGAGCAAATCAGGGACCACAACGAAAAGTAGGGTCTTATCTTTTTGCAGCAATGCATTGGCAATGCAGCAGGCGAGAAAAGTTTTGCCGCTTCCGACTGGACCGGTTAGGAAAAGTCCTTTGATGTGCGGGTTTTTCAGGTAGTTGTGAACAAAGTTTTTTGCTGCCTGCAGTGTGGTTGAGGCGGATTCACGGTAAGAGATTTTTTTCACCGGGTCGATACGCGTGGAGGAGTAAAAATCCAGGTTAAAGTCGGCAAAAGAATATTTTTTTAGCTGGGGTGGTATTTGGGAGGCCTTGATTTTGTTGTTAATTGAGCGTTGTTTTACGCAGGAGCATGGTTCTGCCACGTTGTTAAGTATTACCAGTCCACGATCGGCACATTTTTCGCAGTGCGCAACCAAGATGCACAACCCTTTCTAAAATTTAACTCATGTAAAGGGATTGAATAAGGTTTTTCTTTTGGTCCTTAGCCGTTTTACGTTTGGTACTGTTTTGTTTCTTTTTAAAATTACGATCGTATTCCTTGATGTCTTCCGGATTGCGCAGGTTATTCTTCTCCCATTCAAGCAGGATGCTGTCTATATACTTGAAGTTATGCTTACCCATTAATACGGCTTTGCGCAAAGCTTCCTGCACAACCAGCGGACCCATTTTTTGTGACCAAAGGTTTATTTGCTCAACTTCCATGGGAGACAACGGCCTGCCAAATTCCTTTTCAAAACTGTTGTACAGGTTGACTGTGTTGGAGCCCTTTTCCAACATACTTTTAATTTTGGCATTTTCTTTTACTTTGGTGCAGGCCCAAACTTCGGACAACTTTTCAAAAAGGGGCTCAAAATCATAACCTTTTAGCACCAGCCCTTTTTCGGCATCAAAAAATTCCGCTACCCTGATTAATTCCTTGTCTTGCAAGCTTTCCAGGTCCCGTGTCACCTGTTCTTCGCTGCCGGACAGCGTTGCTGTTAAGGTTGACGTGGTGGGATAATAATTTTTTTCCTCCACGCGTAACCTGAACAGTTGGATAATCAGCATCATTTCCGAATCAGTTATGTTTAATTGATTGTATAATTTTAATAGCAAGTTGGGAATAGCTGTTGACCCGTGGATAAATAAATCGGTACCAAAAGCAGCGGTAATGTTGCCTTTTTTGTATTTCTTTACGGCCTTGGCCTGATCTATGAAACCCATTCCGCTGATCGCCCCTTTTATATCTAAGACTATTTTATGGTACAGAGGAAAGTTTGTCCACCCTGTAAAAACCGGGCGAAAAAGCAAATATCTCTGCCAGGTCAATATGGGACGGTCAGGTAATAGTTGTTGTTGTTATTTAAACCAAGGTTGCTCCAAGCACTGTTTCCATTTGTTGCAGGGCCCATTGGTGGGCTTGCTCGTCAAAGCTGGCTACTCCGTCCCGGTAAACCACCACTTTATAATCGCGGTTGCACAGTTCTTCCACCGTGTAGAGCACGCAAATGTTGGTGCAAACCCCTACCACGTGAACCTCGTCGGGTTGCATGCGCTGCAGCGTTTTGTCCAGGTCGGTGCGGTAAAACCCACTGTACCTGTTCTTGAATACCTTGAAGGTGTTTGGGCCGGAGGCAAAGGCTAGCTCTCGGATTAGCTCGGCTCCTGCCGTGCCTTTAACGCAGTGTTTGGGGAAGCGGTTAAATTCCAGGTCATCGGGATCGTGGGCGTCCATGATAAAAACAATATTATCGCCCCGGGAGTTAAACTCGCGTACCAAGTCGGTTACCTTGTCGATAATTTTGGCGGCACCTGCACCGCAGTAAAGTGCGCCGTCCTCTTTGATAAAGTCGTTGAGCATGTCCACTACGAGTAATACCTTGCCGGGCATGAATTATCACCTCCCCTATACTGTAATTATATCACCTTGACGGCGGTACCGCTGGCAGTAACCATAAGCATACCTTCCCTGACTACCTCGTAATCAATATCAATGCCTATTACTGCATTGGCACCTAATTGCCCGGCCTTGGCCGCCATTTCGTCCAAGGCTATTTCCCTGGCTTGGGCGAGCTTGGTTTCATAAGCCCCTGAACGGCCGCCGACGATATCCGTAATTGCTGCGAACACATCGCGGAATACGTTAGCTCCCATAATGGCTTCACCGCAAACTACGCCCAAGTATCGCTCGATTTTCTTTCCCTCTATGTTTGGTGTAGTGGTTAAAATCACAGAGCAACCCCCTTTTTCAAATATGGTAATGGTAACATCATTAGTATTTTACCAAAGCAGGCTACAATCCTGCCGCTTATTTAAACATAAAAGGTAAAATTTATAAAATACATTTGTTGTCAAGCATAGCGGTTTGTGATATTATTTACTAACTAAACATCATATTGGTGAGGGGAGAAATCCAATGTCTATACGCATAGGTATTAACGGCTTTGGTCGCATTGGCCGCCATGTCTTTCGCATAGTGCAAAATAACCCCGAACTTGAAGTAGTGGCCATTAACGATCTGACGGACGCCGGAACATTGGCTCACCTTTTGAAGTATGATTCGGTGCATGGACGTGATCCCGGCGATATCCGGACCGGAGAAAACAGTATTTTGTACAATGGTAAAACAATAGCAATAATGAAATACGAGGATCCGGCCAGTATTCCGTGGGGTGAGCTGGGGGTGGACTTCGTGGTGGAAGCCACGGGCAGGTTCACCAAGCGAGGCGAAGCAGCCAAGCACTTTGCCGCCGGAGCACGCAAGGTGCTGATTACCGCACCGGCCAAAGAGCCGGATATAACCATAGTTATGGGTGTTAATGAAGACAAGTATAACCCCACGGAACACCACATAATATCGGGCGCATCCTGCACGACAAACTGCCTAGCGCCGATTGTCAAGGTGCTGGACAGGGAATTCGGCATTGTTCGCGGCATGGTAACTACCGTGCATTCATATACCAACGACCAGCGCATTTTGGATTTACCGCATAAGGACCTTCGCCGGGCTAGGGCAGCGGCGCTTTCCATTATCCCCACCACTACGGGCGCGGCAAAGGCGGTGGCTCTTGTACTGCCGCAAATGGCCGGCAAATTAAACGGTATGGCCGTGCGGGTACCTACCCCTAACGTTTCGTTATTGGACCTTGTGGTGCATATGGGCAGGGAGGTCAGCACCCACGAGATTAACGCGTCGTTAAAAAGCGCAGCGGAATCCGAAATGAAGGGCATAATCGATTACTGCGAAGAACCACTGGTATCCAAGGATTTCAACGGGACTTCCTGCTCATCCGTGGTGGATGCTCTGTCTACCATGGTGGTGGACGGAGTAATGGCCAAGGTGCTGGCGTGGTATGACAATGAGTGGGGTTATTCACACCGCATGGTGGACACGTTGTTGCACATGGCGCGGTGTGAAAGCTAATGATCCAATGGCAGCTAGTGTAAACCAAAAAAAGACCCCATCGAGGGGGTCTTTTTTAGTCTTTCGGTGGCCTGGGGTACAAGCCGGACCTCTCCACGATTTCCGGTACTACTTCTTCCCAGGCGATGGCCATGATGTGCACGCCGTGTACGCCCTTGATATTTTCTTTAATGTACTTGATTTGTTCAATGCAGATTTCTATACCTTCGCGCTTGGGGTCTTCCGCGTTTTTCAGACGCTGTACAATTTCCTCCGGCACGATCATGCCGCTGACATTGTTTTGAATATATTTAGCTGCACGCCAGCTTTTCATGGGAGTTACGCCGGCCAGGATATGCACTCGCTCGTGGATGCCGCGCTCGCGCACCATCTCCATGAATCGCTCGAAACGCTCCATGTCAAAAATGCACTGGGTTTGGATGAACTCCGCTCCGGCTTCCACCTTCTTTTCCAAACGGGCCACTCGGAATTCGAAGGGATCGGCGAATGGGTTGGCTACGGCACCGATAAAGAAACGCGGCTCGTGTTCCTTG